>DJYV01000019.1 GCA_002448555.1 Flavobacteriales bacterium UBA6969 | reverse complement strand
CAATTGCTGAGCCTCGCAGCATGGAGCATGCTCATTTATTGTCCTGCTTGGTCCCGAGACCTCGGCATGCAGCTGAGCTTCGTCGCGGTGTATGCCATCCTGCTGGGCATTAAATTGCTCAAAGTGAGCCGCAACCGGCACCCCATCGCTATGTACCTCGCGGTGCCCATCGCAGCCCAACTCGGCACGGGGTTCATCGCCTGGCCCACTTTCGGGGTGTTCCCGAAGTTTTTTCTCTTCTTCAACCTTTTGGCCTCGCCCCTGATCGCGTTGTTGGGAACTGCACTCGTTGGCATCGTAGGAACCGACCTCGTCTTGGGCTGGCGAACGGCTGTGCACATAGGAAGTTGTGCTGTCGATGGCGCATTGAATCGACTGTTGACCTGGTTGGCGTCATCGCATTCAACTGCATGGATTTGGAACCTGCACTCCGTGGATGGCGGATTGCTCATGGCGTTGAGTTTGGGGTGGCTTGTAGGAGGAACCCTCGTGGTGGCGCAGCGGCTTTCTTTGCGGCGGTTTCTATGGGCTTGTTGTGCCGTTGGATTGGCCTTGATTCCTTGGATCGGATGGCAGGCGCACCACCGCATCGCGGTGGGGTTTCGCTATGGACTAGTTATCGACGGTGCAGCGTCAATGACCGCTTCCATTGTGACGCATGCACGGGACAGCACACGGCTGGTTGTTCAGCAGGCTGCAATTGGAGCAGATAATGGCTCGCATGCAGTGCTTCTCTCCAACCCATTGGCAAAGCATGCTGCAGACACATGGGCCATTTCGCCTTCTCGGAATGGCGGATTTGGCCAAATCAAAAGCCCCCCTTTCGCATGGAAGCGAATGGACGGCTCAACAATACTTTTCAACTATGGAGCGGACACCGTCCACCTCAGTCAATGGAATCGGCCGGCGCTCATCGAATGATCAGTTCAAGTGCAACAAGTTGATGAGGACTTGATCTACATACCCTTCCCATTCCGGCAAATCAGCGATGGGCAAGATGGCATTGACCCGGTTGTTGCGTCGGCTGTAAATGGCCTCGACGTAAAATCCATTCAACTCAAAAATGCAGAGGATGTATCGGTTCTCAACGATTCGTTGGGCCAAACAAACCCCGTGGTCCCACATATAATTTGTTTTCTCGTCGAGCGGGAGGCGGTTGAAAGAAGTCAAGTCCATTTTGATATATACTAAGTGAAAATTCGTAGGGCTTCTTACGTGATTCAACGAAAAAAGGTTGCGGTCTGAATTGAATTAACTTTGGGTCATGTCCGCCGTTCAACTCGTCGAATGCCCGCGTGATGCCATCCAGGGATGGGCCCATCCGGTTTCCACCAAGGAAAAGATTGCCTATTACAAAGGGTTATTGGACGTTGGATTTCACACCCTGGACTTGGGAAGTTTTGTCTCCCACAAAGCCGTTCCACAGATGAAAGACACCCGAAAGGTGTTGCAATCTTTGGACGATGAGGGCGTCTTTTCGAGCGCAACCAACGTCTTGGTGATTGTGGCCAATGAACGCGGTGCCAAAGACGCTGTTGCCGCACCTGGGGTCACGCACGTTGGATTTCCCATGAGCATTTCAGAGACGTTTCAATTGCGGAACACAGGCGCCGATCTAAATCGAGCTTGGGAGCGTTTGCTCAACATCCGAGAAATCGTTGAACAGGGCAATCGTCAATTGGTCGTGTACCTCAGCATGGGGTTCGGCAATCCCTATGGCGACGATTGGAGCCCGACCCTCTTGATGGATTGGGCCGCCAAAACCGACGAGGCCTTGCGTCCTGAGGTGATTGCACTCAGTGACACCATTGGACATGCGGAGCCCGATCTCCTGCGTTCGGTATTTACCGAACTTACCGCTGCCGAGTTGAGCGCCACGTTGGGCGCCCATTTACACGCGACGCCGTGGGCCGCTGAAGCCAAAATCCAAGCGAGCTGGGAAGGCGGATGCCGGCGGTTTGACGGAGCACTTGGGGGGATTGGAGGCTGTCCCATGGCACAAGATGAACTGGTGGGTAACCTACCAACCGAAACCTTGGTTTCCTTCCTGCAAGCCCACAGCCATTTGCCATTGGACGAGCGCGCATGGAACCAGTCGCAGGCCTTCGCTGTTGACCTATTTGGATGAAAAAAGCCCCAACTTTTCAGTTGAGGCAGTATTCAAACAAGTTGACATCAAATCGGTGCCGGTGCAAGTAGATCTGTTCAAACTTGTGGATATCGATGTGGATACGGTAGTGTTTCATGAGCATGGTTAAGTGCTCATTTCTACGTATTCATCTAAAAAAGGTTTCGTTTTGTCGTCAGATTCCTGTTGTAAGCGCAGCAAGAACCAATCCGGCAATGGTCACCAGTAGCTTGTTGCGGTTGAAATGGTGACCGTCACTTGCTTCAAAAAGAATGGTGGTACTAATGTGAAGCAGGATGCCAATGATCAAACCGCCCGACCAGACCGGCACGTTTTCACTCCAAGGGGCTCCCAAATGCACCAAAACATCGTATAACAGCATGCCAGCCAAGGGCATCAGCCCAAACACAAGCATCGCGAGCCAGCGCGATGAACGCTTGATGCCGAGCGCGTCGAGCATCCCCATGAGCACGAGTGCTACAGGCAATTTGTGCAGAATCAAGCCCATCATCAGCGCCATGTCCACGCCTTCGATGCCGTGCAGGTGCACATGGCCGTGGTGATCGTGATCGTGGTGCGCGTGGTCATGGTTGTCCCCGTGAAGCGGCATCGATTCAATCAAAGCGTGCAGGCACAAACTCAAAAACATGGCCCAAGGCATGCGGGCCGAAGCCTTGGTATGAGAAGCGTGCATGTGCCCGTGTTCAATGCCCTGCGAACCGTATTCCAGCACGCCCTGCAGCAGAAAGCCCAACACCACAATCCAACCAACATGGTCGCCCATGGCGTACGTTTCAGGGATGAGGTGGTTGAAGATGATGCCGATCAAAAACGCCCCGCCAAAACCCAAAATCAGGCTCAAATGACTTTGAAGGAGTGCACCAAAACGGTCATACGCACCTGCTCCAAGCAGGGCAATCAACAACAATATGAAACCGGCTAACCACATGGGATTTTTCGAGCGACAAGTATACTGCGCGGAGCGTTTTCACGCCAAGGAGCCAAGGCATAATCGCCATAATGAGCCTCGATGACGAAGCCCGCACGCTCAAGGAGCTGACGCCAGCCATCTTGCAACAACGCCCTTACCCGTTCCACATGGTGTTGCTGCTGTCCGTTGGGGTCCGCATATTGGATGCTTTTCTCAATCCATCCATTCGCGATTCGACGGTGGATGTTAAACGTGTATCCCCCCGCCTCCTTGACCTCCTGCTCAACAAGGCCGCGTGCAACCTGTTCAGGATTCAAAAAATCAAAAATGAACAGTCCATTGGGTCGCAGGGCCCAAGCCACTCCGGTTATTGTTCTTGCCAAGTCCGCATCTGCCTCGAAATAACCCATGCTGGTGAACAGAGATGACACGGCATCAAACGATTCACCCTCTACGTGATTTTCCAACGAACGCATATCGCCGTGTACGAACCGTAAGCGGTCAGATTCACCATAGGATGCACGAGCAGCTTGAATGCTATTGGGGCTGAGATCGATGCCCACAGCGTTCATCCCTTGAGCGGCGAAGGCGGCGGCGTGACGTCCAGCACCGCAGCCAACATCCAACACGCTCCGGACCTGACCGTCGAAGACCCGGTCCGTTAAGGCTTGGATGAAGCGAACAGCCTCAGCTTCATCCCGCGTACCATACAGTGCGTGGTACGCCGGAGTGTTGAACCAGGTCACAAACCAATTGGCATCGCTTTTCCACAAATCACTTATCATTACTCATGACTCACCACAGCGCGAAGTTCGGCCTTGTGAAGTTAATTTGATACATGTCTGGAATCCTGCCCTCCGATGCCCACTCATCTGCACGTTATCGCACAACGGAGCAGGATACGGTGGAATTGCAGTGGTTTGGCAACATCCAGAATCAAACGACCGATTTTTTGATGCAGTGGATGGAAGCGCGCCTCAACGAGGTCGGCGCCCAATCCCTTCAGAAGAAACGGATCATTCGCGTGGCCATTGAGCTCTTGCAAAACATGCACCATCACGCAATTTCACACGATTCCCAGCCAAAATTTTCCATTTACGCGACGGCCTCAGCCGCATGGCGCATAGAAACCTCCAATGCCATTGATCCCCACAACGTAGTTGAATTGCAGCAAACGTGGGAAACGCTGAAGTCCAAATGCCAAAACGAACTCCGCTCCATGCAGCGCGAAAAGTTGGCCGGTGACGCACGAAGCGAACACGGCGGCGGCGGGGTCGGATTGAATGAAATTCTCCGCAAGGCCAATGGCTGCGTTGACATGAACATCGAAAACCAAGCCGGAATAGCCCGCGTTACATTTATCGCTGAAATCCCTCTACAGTCATGAGCACCATTCAACTTGAAGGCACTGCGAAAACACCCCGGGTCGCATTCCACGACTCGCCCTTGTCCATCGAGATTTCCGGACGTTCCATTCCTGAAAATTCCATTGCATTTTACACGCCGCTGCTGGAGTGGGTCGATGAGCATTTAAAAGCCGGCGGTACTGTGGACGTGAGCATTCGTTTGGAATACTTCAATACCAGCAGCAGCAAGTGCTTGATGGATTTACTCAAACGCGTTGAGCAATCCGCTGCTGAAGCGACGGTGCTATGGTACTATGAGGAAGATGATGAAGACATGCTCGAAGCCGGCGAAGACTACGATGCGATCATCGATATGCCTTTCCGCCTAATTGCCACCGCTGGTTAATCCAGTCGCTTTCCCCAGCCCCATCGTTCTGGCCACCGGTTGGCCAAAATGAAGTAGAGAAACGCGCTCATGGCCCACAACACTAACAGATTGAAGGCCGGGGTCTTGATGGACCACTGACCAAGCTGCTTTTCTGGGGCATAGAAAGGCGCATTCCACGCTTGACGTCCGAGCGGCATCTGATGAATAAAAGCCGTCTCTTGAACAAGCCCTCGGTCCGTTAAGGCAATGCGTTCGTGCCGGTCGGTTTGCATAACCCACTCGTGCAATGCATCGTTGTGGTGCGTATCCTTCAAGGCCTTGAGGTCCGTCGATCCTGACACGGCCTTGCGCTTTGCATCGCGCGCCTTGAACGCCTCCTTGTACGCGTCCTTAAACGCATGCCGCACGTCTTCCGCCGTTGAAAGCGATTGGGTGGTGATGCCCCACGAATTCAATTCATCCAATGCCCCCTCCCACTCGCGGGAACGCACATCTGCATCCTCGATAAGGCGGTACTGTTGGTACCAAAAATCCCGCCGCCATGCCGCCCGTTCCATCCGATCTTCGAATGATATAAACGGCGCGTCGGCCTCGTTTTCTCGCGTCAAGTGAACCGCAAGGGATTCAAATCCCCAACGTGATGCCATCAAATTTCCAATCAATGGCACCCGGTCTACCTGCGTGAAAATGGGGTTGAATCGGTCGAACCGGATGATCGCCCCACCAAAGATGATCTGCGGGATGATGAGCAAGGGAATAATGATGTAAATCGTCTTGGCTGATTTCATTGCGGAAGACAGGTTCAAACCAAGCACATTGGCAAACGCACTCAAGCTGAACAAGGTCATGAAGAGCATGCCCGCGCCTGTTGGAATGTGAAGCACAGCAACGGCAATAAGCGTGAACAGCATGCTTTGAACGGCAGAAATACCGAGCATCACTGTCATTTTGGAAGCGAGGTAGGCGTTCCAGTCCAATCGCAAAAACCGCTCGCGTCGCAACGTGGGGCGGTCGCGAAAGATTTCCTCTGCACTGAAACTCAGCCCGAGAAAGAGGGCTACAATTACCGAGATGAACAGAAACTGTGGCAAGTTCTCACTCAGGCGGTAAACAAACTCGCCCTCTGCACTGCGGTACCGTGTGAAGACCGACAGCACCAACGCAAGCAAGGGTGCCTGCAACAGGTTTATCCAAACGTATTGCTTGTTCTTTCGTTTGGCCGTGACATCCCGGCGCCAGTACGTGCGAAACTGCTCCGACCAGCGAGGAACGACCGTTGCCTCCGGAGAATCCAACTCCCCCGTTGCTGGTGTGGCAGGACCACCCTCCTGGATCATGTTGTAGTAATCGTTCCATTCCTCCGGTGATACCCTGCGGTTTTCAGTCAGCTGCCCGTATTCATCGACCATGCACGAGGCAACCGTATCGAAGATTTCCTCCGGATTCACCGTTCCACAGGCCGTGCACATCGCCTCGCTGTTCTGCACTTGATTGGACATCTGCTTGAGGTACCCCAAGCATTCAAGTGGATTGTCCTGGTAAATGGGGTAACCACCTACGTCCAGCAGCAAAAGCCGGTCGAACAACTTGAAGATGTCGGAGCTTGGCTGGTGGATGACGACGAATACGATTTTACCGCGGAGCGTCAATTCCTTCAAAATGTCCATGATGTGCTCGCTGTCGCGGCTCGACAATCCACTGGTGGGCTCGTCGACAAACAACACGGCAGGCTCTCGGATCAGCTCCAAGGCGATGTTCAACCGTTTGCGCTGACCTCCTGAAATGGTCTTATCCATCACGGACCCCACGCGGAGATCTCGGATGTCCCAAAGCCCCAACCGACGGAGTGTCAACTCAACGCGTTCAAGGCGTTCTTTCTCCGTGGCACCGCCCAGACTCAAATCTGCACTGAATTTGAGGTTTTCATAAACGGTCAATTCACTGATGAGTACATCCTGCTGAGCGATGTGGCCGAGGCTGCCCTTGGCATTTCCCTCCCCCCCATAGATCGAGCTACCGTTGAGGTAAACTTCACCAAATGTGGGTTTCAGGGAGCCATTCAAAATGTTCAGCAACGTGGACTTGCCCGATCCGCTCGCCCCCATGATGCCAATCAGGTCGCCTGATTGTGCCTTGATTGACAGCGGACGAAGCGCCGCCTCGTTGGGGTAATTGAAGAAGTGAGCCAAGTTCAAGGCCTCAAACTGCATCCGCTGCTCCACGCGGTCGCATGT
>DJYV01000170.1:14702-20855 GCA_002448555.1 Flavobacteriales bacterium UBA6969 | reverse complement strand
CACCTTGGCGGGCAACACCTCATCGCCGGTGCATCCCAGCAGCAACAGGCCCAAACCGTTGTGTCCCTCGGGCAGGTTGCCGAGGTAGGTGGGACATTTCAACCCCTTGTCTTCCCATTTGGCTTTCAGCACGCGTTCGACCTCGCCATCGAGGCCCTCGGCGCGGATGTACTTCTCGCAGTGTTGATCTACCGCCGCGTTCAGGAAGAACGCAAGCAAAATGGGAGCAGGACCGTTGATGGTCATCGACACACTGGTGTTCGGGTCGCAAAGATCGAATCCGCTATAGAGCTTCTTGGCGTCGTCGAGGCAGCAGACGCTCACGCCGCTGTTGCCCACCTTGCCGTAGATGTCCGGACGTCGATCGGGATCGCGGCCATAGAGCGTTACGCTATCAAAGGCAGTGGACAGCCGTTTGGCCGGCATTCCCTGTGAGACATAGTGGAATCGCTTGTTCGTTCGCTCCGGTCCGCCTTCTCCGGCAAACATGCGCGCCGGATCCTCACCCTGGCGCTTGAATGGATAGATGCCCGATGTGAAGGGGAAACTGCCAGGTAGATTTTCCTGCAAAGACCAACGCGTCAAATCACTCCAACCGCTGAGCCTAGGCACGGCGATTTTCGGGATGTCGAGGTGGGAAAGGCTTTCGCTCGTGGTCTGAACGTTGATGTCCCTGCCGCGTACCTGGTAGGTGAATACTTCGGATTCGTACCGGTCGCGCAATTCGGGCCATTGTTCCAACCACTCGAGAACCTTGGGGTCCATCTCCAATTGCAACGCGTGTGCCTTGGCTTCAATGGATCCCGCCGCTTCGTTCACCAATGCTTGTGCGGTTTGCAGCGCTTGCAGTTGGCCTGCTATTGCGGCTTGTTTTTCGGTCCAGTCGTTGTAGTGCCGTATCTGCTCGGCAATTTCGCTGAGGTAGCGTGTGCGCTTGGGCGGGATGACGAATTGCTTTTCGCTTGATGCGTCCCCTGCCGCTGTGGGTACGTTCAGTTTCACCTCCGTTCGCTCTGTCAGTAAGTTCATGACCATGCTGAAGAGCTGATTCGTTCCCGGATCGTTGAATTGGGAAGCGATGGTCCCAACGATGGGCAGGTCTTCGTCTTGGGCGTCCCAGAGGTCGTGGTTGCGCTTGAATTGCTTTCGCACGTCGCGGATAGCATCGAGGCCGCCGCGCTTGTCAAACTTGTTGATGGCCACGATGTCGGCAAAGTCGAGCATATCGATTTTTTCCAACTGGGTAGCGGCGCCGAATTCGGGCGTCATGATGTACAGGGCCACGTCGCTGTGGTCCATGATTTCAGTGTCGCTTTGGCCGATGCCACTCGTCTCGAGGACGATGAGGTCGAATCCTGCGACACGCAGCACATCCAGCCCCTCTGCCACGTGCTTGGACAGGGCGAGGTTGGATTGGCGCGTTGCCAGCGAGCGCATGTACACCCGTTCGTTGTTGATGGCGTTCATGCGGATGCGGTCCCCGAGGAGGGCGCCGCCGGTTTTGCGCTTCGAGGGGTCGACGCTGATCAGGCCGATGCGCTTCTCGGGAAAAGTAGCGAGGAATCGGCGAACCAATTCGTCCACCATGGAGGATTTGCCGGCGCCGCCCGTACCAGTGATGCCCAAAACGGGCACCTTCGGAATTTCGCTGTGGGCCGCTCGGAAGGCCTGTTGAAACCCATCCGGATCGAGTTCAGCAGCTGTGATGCACCGCGCAATGGCCCGCGGCGAGGCGCTGGACAAGGCGCCAAATTCCTCGCTCAACGTGTCTGCACCTTCAATGGTGGTGAAGTCGCACCGTTGGATGAGGTCGTTGATCATGCCCTGCAGCCCCATGGCGCGCCCATCGTCCGGGTGGTAGATGCGCTCGATGCCATAGGCGTGGAGTTCTTCAATTTCCTCGGGAAGGATGGTTCCGCCACCGCCGCCGAAAATACGGATGTGGCCCGCACCGCGCTCGTCCAGGAGGTCTTTCATGTACTTGAAATACTCCATGTGGCCGCCTTGGTATGAGGTCATGGCAATGGCTTGGGCGTCTTCCTGGATGGCACAGTTGACCACTTCGTCTACACTGCGGTCGTGGCCGAGGTGAATGACCTCGCAACCGGAACGTTGCATGATGCGGCGCATGATGTTGATGGCGGCATCGTGACCATCGAACAGGCTGGCAGCCGTGACGATGCGAACGTTGTGCTCGGGGGTGTAGACGGTTTCTTTTTTCATTGAAGTCAACCTGAGGTGCCGCAAAGGTAGCAGGTTGAGGACCGTTGCGTGCATGCGCTATTTTCGCGTCATGGAAAACGACGAAGGCATCCGGATCAATAAGTACTTCACGCAGGTGGGGTATTGCTCGCGTCGTGCTGCGGACAAACTCATCGATGCGGGCGCGGTCAAGATCAATGGCCAGGTTCCGGAGAAGGGAACCAAGGTGATGCCGGGCGATGTTGTAACCGTTCGGGGCGAAGTTGTTTCACCGGATGCGGAGAAGGAGCATGTGTACCTCGCCGTTCACAAGCCTGTGGGCATTGTTTGCACCACCGACCAACGCCGCGAGAAGGACAACATTGTGGATTTTGTCAATTACCCAACGCGGGTGTTTCCCGTTGGCCGGTTGGATAAGATGAGCGAGGGGCTCATTCTGATGACGGATGACGGCGAAATCGTGAACCACATCCTGCGGGAGCGCCACGGCCACGAAAAGGAATACATCGTCACCGTCAACCGCCCGTACGACGACGCCTTCCTGCGTTCGATGTCGCGCGGAGTTCACATCTTGGACACAACAACGCGTCCCTGCAAAGTGGAGCGCTTGTCGCCGACGGTTTTCAAAATCATTTTGGTGCAGGGCTTGAACCGTCAAATCCGCCGGATGTGCGAGGCGTTGGGCCACCGCGTCGTGCGCCTAAAACGCGTTCGCATCATGCAATTGGAGCTGGATGTTCCGCCCGGAAAGTGGCGTCACCTCACGGAGGCCGAGGTGAAATGGCTATGGGGGAGAGGCAAATGATGCCCATGTAGCGGAATTCCGCTATTTTGCGCTTTCAATTGAACAAGCAACGTTTTGCCTGAGCGGCTTGTTTTGCTTGCAGACCCTGAAACACCATTCATGAAAGAACTCGTGAATTCTCACCCCTCAATTTTCCGCGGCTTGGCGGCCTCTTGCCTCCGCGTGCTCTCCATTGCGTTCACTGTGGCTTTGGTCACCAGTAGCGCCTTCGCCCAAATGACTGGTGTCACGTGGGAGGTGGACACTGCGTTTTACGAACCCACCACCTTCGATGCTGCTGGCGAGCCGCTGTACGCGGACTTGGAAGGGTATGTGACGTACAAGCTCTTTGCGGAGTTTACCAACGCAACGGATGAGCTCAGTGCAATCTATTCCGATGCCGTCGTACTCGGGACCGAACCGTTTTACATCAACGCGCCTTGCGGCTGCTTCAATCCGGACTTGGGTGATGTGTTACTTGGAGGCACACAAAACCTGGCGTTGCTTGATCTTTTTCCCGAGGTGGCCTACGATACATACTGGACCCTCGGCTTTGCGGCAGGAGAGCAATACACTGGCAGTAATACGGCTTATGAATCGACCACAATGTGTGCGGAAGAAGAAGACGGTGGACTCATCTTTACTGTTGTTCCCGAAGTGGCAGGAGACGACTTGCGCATCCAATTTGCGCAGGTGACGACGTGCGGATTGTTTGAATTCCATGCGTGCTTCCAGGTTTTTGTCGAAGGCGTGCAGGCACCCTACCAGGAATGGTGCATGGATGGGGACGGCAATGGCCCCGAACTGGTGGAAAACCCCTGCGAGACCTATGCGGAAACCAATGCCGCCATCGATATCACCAGTAGCATCGACTGCTTTGGTGACCTCGCGAGTGTCGATGTCAATGCCTACGGTGTTTCACCCATCACCTATGAATTGTTCGATGCATCGGACTCGACCTTGGTCACGACGCAGATTGATGAAAACGAATTTTTCGGCCTCTCAGAGGGAGATTATTTCGTGGCCATCGTCGATGGAAACACGTGCCGTGACTCATCTGACGTTTTTGGGTTCGTCGAGCCACCTGAATTGAGCGCGACCTGGACATTGCTGGAAGACAATACGTGCCCCGGCGATTTGTCGAGCGTGGTTGAGATTGATTTTTCCGGAGGAGAACCAAACTACGACATTGTGGCCTTCTCCTCGACCAACGCGGGTGCGGGACTTTTGCCTGACCCGAACTACCAGTGGGTAGGGTTGGATTGCGTCGATGGAAACGGTGAGTGGGATTTTGAAATTACAGATGCCAACGGTTGTTCGTTGGACACCTCAATCACCATTTCTTGCATTGACCCGCTCGTTCTGCAGGCCACGGCTGAGGACATCACGTGTTTCTCATACAGTGATGGCCTCATTGAAGGGTCGATGAGTGGCGGAACGGGTACACTGACGTTGACCGGGAATCCAAACTTGGGCGCCAATATCTCCGGTGAAGGATCTGTGGACTTTGCGGTTACCGACCTGCAAGCCGCAGCGTACTTCTTGCTAGTAGAGGATGCCAACGGATGCCAGGATTCGACAGAGGTAATCATCATCGAGCCGGATTCCGTGACCATGCAAATCATTGCAAACGACCTGCTCTGTGCAGAATCCTGTGACGGTGAGGTAAATATTGCGGCGTTCGGGGGTTCAGGAGTGTTCGACTACTCCGTGACCGATGCAGATGGCAATGAATACGACGATGAAGGTCTGTGCGTGGGTTCATATTTGGCCAATGCCGTCGATGAAAACGGTTGCGTCGTGGATTCAGCCTTCCAGGTGATGGCGCCGGATAGCATATTGTTCGATATCGTCATTGAGGACGTGACGTGCAACGGGGAGGCCAACGGATCGATTTGTGTGGAAAACGCAACCGGTGGTACCGGCGCCTTGAGTTTCCAGGTTGACCCTCCCGGGGCGGCCTTCCAATTCGACCCGTGCTTTGACGTAGCGTCGGGTTCGTATGTGGTGACCGCGATGGATGATGTCGGATGCGAAGTGAGTTCGGATCCGCAGTTGGTCATTGAGCCGGGTGCCATTCAATTGATTCTATCTGCAACTGAAATTACCTGTACGTCCTATGCAGACGGCATGCTGACGGTGGAGGGCATCGGCGGAACAGGTGCTTTGACTTTGGTGGAACCTGAAGACGGAGCGCTGCCCTACACATTGGAGAATTTGCCTCCAGGCCCCATCGGTGTGACGGTTCAGGACGAGAACGGATGCCTCAGTACGGAAGCAGCTGAAATCATTGAGCCGGATTCGCTCCAAGTTGAATGGCTCCTGTTGGAAGACGTGGGATGCGGCGGCGATTGCGATGGGACGGCCATTGTGGATTTCAGCGGTGGCACAGGCAGCGTGATGATGACGCTCAACGGCAGTGAAGAATTTAATTTCGCAGCGCTCTGCGCAGGTCCATACACCGCCACCGTGGTGGATGCCAATGGGTGCATGGATTCGACCCTCTTTGAAATCATGGAGCCCGATCCCATCGAGGTGCTCATCGATGTGACCGATGTGACCTGCACCGGGATGAACGACGGGGAGGTGAACATTTTCCCAATCGGTGGAACCGGTGACATCACATGGGAGGTCCTTGAAGAAGGCCTTGACCTCTTGAATCTTTATGAGGGCGTGTACAGCATTACGGCGATTGACTCCATTGGCTGCGTCGAGGACACGGCCTTCACGGTTGCAGCTGAGGTCGACACGGACATGCTCATCAACATGCTCAGCTCTCCGGTCACCTGCTGGAATGAGCAAGACGGTACTGCGACGGCGTCGGTTGTTGGCGGATTCCAGCCCATTGAGTACCTGTGGAGCGACGAAGATGCCCAGACTTCTGCCACGGCGACAGGCCTGTACGAGGACACCTACTCGGTCGTCGTCACCGATAGCTTGGGATGTACACTGACCCGTTTGGTGACGGTGGAACCGACCATTGGCTGTTTCTTCATCGCCGAAGCCATTACGCCGAATGGCGATGGGTACAACGACGAATGGATCGTCGGTGGTTTGGAGTATTTCCCCGCCGCAGAGGTGCGGGTCTTCAACCGCTGGGGCCAGCAGGTATTCTACTCACAGGGCTACCAAGAACGCTGGGACGGTCGATACAACAACGCGCCATT
>DJYV01000170.1:0-14301 GCA_002448555.1 Flavobacteriales bacterium UBA6969 | reverse complement strand
TGAAATACTAAAGCCCCCATGAAGCATTTCATTCTCCCCCTGTTTTTTGTGGCCTTGGGCCTTGCTTTGGTGGCTCCTGAGGCGCAGGCACAGCAGTTGTTTCGCCGGTCGCAGTTCATGACCAATCCGTTTCTCAGCAACCCGGCCATCGCCGGCACGTTGCCCGAGACGCCCATCACCATGCAGTACCGCAACCAGTGGACTGGGTTTGACGGAGCGCCTGAAACGATGACACTGAGTGGCCATACAGCCCTGCCCAATCGAATCGGCGTGGGCGGCATCGTCTACTCGGATGATACGGGCGGCGCCATCAAGCGCACGGGTATTGAATTGGGTGGATCGTACACGATTGATTTGAACAACTATGATGCGGTGTCATTCGGTTTGAGCTTGATGGCCAACCAATGGTCTTTCGACAATGACCTCGACGTCTGGGACGTGGAAGATCCCGCTTTGAGCTATGGAATGGAGCAATCGGTTTCCGTCGACGCGCATTTCGGTTTGATGGTCTTCAGCGAAGCGTATGCGTTTGGATTCGCGATTCCGCACTTGATTCAATCGTCAACGGGCCTCGAAAACTCACCCATCCAAGGGGGGCTGGACAACAAGCAGGTCCGCCATTTCCGCTTCATGGGTCATTACAAGTACCAGGTCTCCAATGACTTCATCCTCGAACCTTCAGCGTTGGTGCGCGTCACGGAACGCACGCCTGCGCAGCTCGATGTATACCTCCGCGGGTGGTACGCCGACATGGCATGGGTCAGCGTAGGTTTCCGCACGAATGATGCGGTTGTCATGGGTGTTGGGGGTCAATACGGTTCCTTTAGTTTGTCTTACGTTTACGACATCACCAGCACGGCTGCGAGCTACCTCAGCCCGCACTCCCACGAAATTTGCTTAACCTATTTTGTACCGCGTTCTACAGGATTCCGTTCGAATTCGATGAATTCTCGTCGTATATTAGAACGTAAACGAATTGTGAAATAAGGAGCAATCCGAACGATAGACGCATGAAACAAGTAATGTTGAGCGCTTTGGCGATGATGTTGGCCCCCGCCTTGGTTTGGGGTCAGTTTTCCCACATCGAAGTGGATGAGGTGGACAACGGAGGAGTTGTCCGTGGAAAAACGTACCGTGTTTATGCGGTTATGGAAAGCGAAGGCGATGTGATCGATGCCATTTTTGGAGAAGCCGGTAAGCCGTTGGAAATTTCATGTGAAAGTGGATTTTACCAGCATCCAAAAGGCGGTGGCATGGCTGCGGAAGTGCAGCGTTACGACGTTGAAAACGACGCGACCCTTGCGTACGACTCGTGGGTGACCATCGGCTTAGCGGATAATTACATGAATTCACTGACGGCGTTTCCACCAGAAACGACGTTTTTTGACGCGTTTGAAAAAGGAGGGACGTTGACGACGGACAATGGTGCGTGGTTTGTTTTGCCGGACAAGCGTCAAGCCTTGGCGCCAGCTGATAAGCGCATTTTGATTGCCCAGTTCACCACCACGGGTACCGTCAACGGCCTCATCAACATCCACGGCCGCACCAAGGCCATCCTCGACGCCGAAGGCAACGTGGAGAGCGGTGCAAGGCTGATTCAGGCAGAAGGTGTCACCTTCACCTGCGGGCGTTAATCCTCGACCTTAGGAAAATCAAGTACGACCTGTGCGGAATCGCGCGGGAGGAACGCGAGCGCCGCGCTGTTGATGCAGTAGCGCAATCGGGTCGGCTCAGGTCCGTCGCCAAAGACGTGCCCTAAATGCCCGTCACATGCGCTGCATAAGAGCTCGGTACGTGGGTATCCTAATTTGTAATCGGTGCGCGTGGTGATGGCTTTTTCGGCCAGGATTTCAAAGAAACTCGGCCATCCGCTCCCGCTGTCGTACTTGTCGCGGCTGTCGAATAGCGCCTGACCGCACCCCGCACAGCAATACACCCCATCTTCGTGGTGATCCCAAAAGACCCCTGTAAATGGCGGCTCCGTTCCGCATTGCCGGAGGATCCGGAATTGCTCGTCGGTGAGCTTCTCGCTCCAATCAATGCCGGGCTTAATCTCCGGCTCTTGCGCGGTGCTGCATCCAGTTGCGAGGACAAGCACCGCTGTGGGGATCCAATGGCGAAGGGTCATTTCAATTTGGGTTTGAGGTGTTTGCCGGTCAGGGATTCTGTGCAGGCGGTGATGTCCCCTAGTGAGCCTTGACAAACGACCATTCCGCCTGCGTCCCCGCCGCCGGGTCCCATGTCAATGATGTAGTCGGCTTGTGCGATGACGTCGAGTTGGTGTTCAATCACCAACACCGTGTGGCCCATTTCAAGAAGGGCGTTGAGCGATACCATGAGTTTTTGGACATCGTACGCGTGCAAGCCGGTGGTCGGCTCGTCAAAAACGAACAAGGTGTGCTCTTGGCGGTCACCGCGCCCGAGGAAGGTGGCTAGCTTGATGCGCTGGGCTTCTCCGCCGCTCAGGGTGTTGCTGCTTTGCCCGAGGGTCACATAACCCAGTCCGACATCGAGGAGGGGCTGCAGCTTGGCCAAGAGGCGCTTTTGCACGGCGCTGGGCTTTTTCTCTTCAGCTGCGGGGGCGAAGAATTCAATGGCATCGGCCACCGTCATGTCGAGGACGTCGGCAATGTGTCGGCCGTTCCATTTGACATCCAGGATTTCGTCCTGGAAGCGACGGCCTTTGCACACGTCGCACCGCAATTTCAAATCGGCCATGAATTGCATGCCGATGGTCACTTGGCCTTCGCCCTCGCACGTCTCGCATCGGCCGCCGGCTACGTTGAAGCTAAAGTGGGAAGGTTTGTAGCCGCGCGCCTTGGCGATGCCTGTGCCGCTGAACAACTGCCGGATCTCGTCGTACGCTTTGACGTACGTGACTGGATTGCTTCGGGACGATTTGCCAATGGGGTTTTGGTCGACGAATTCCAACGCGCCAATCTTGTGCACGCTGCCCGACAGCGTCCCGAGGGCCGATTGTCCGCCGCCGAGTCCTTCCAGCTCGGCCCGGAGCAAGGGGAGGAAAATCTGATTGACCAGTGTGCTTTTGCCCGATCCGCTTACACCGGTGATGGCCGTCAGGGCGTTCAGTGGGATGCGGATATCCACGCCCTTGAGGTTGTTTTTGTAGGCGCCCGTCAGTTCCAGCCAGTCGGGGCCGAGTTGACGTGGGATCTTGTCAGCGTTGTCCAGGTGGCCATTGAGGTAGGCGGCGGTCAGCGACGGGTGGTCAGTGTCCAGGCCTTCCCAGGCAGGTGCATCACCGGCAAAAACCACTTCGCCGCCCAAGCTCCCCGCGCGCGGTCCAAGGTCCACGAGGTGGTCAGCGGCCCGCATGATGTCTTCGTCGTGTTCAACAACGACAACGGTGTTGCCGAGGTCGCGGAGTTGCTTGAGGATGCCAATGAGGCGTTCAGTGTCCTCGGGGTGGAGACCGATGCTTGGTTCGTCGAGGACGTAGGTGCTCCCGACGAGGCTGCTGCCGAGGCAGGTACTCAAGGAGATGCGCTGCGATTCGCCACCGCTGAGGGTTTTGCTCGAGCGGTCCAAGGTCAGGTAACCGACCCCCACTTCACAGAGGTAGCGCAACCGCGTTTCCGCCTCTTGGAGCAGCCGCTCGCCGATTTCGGCTTCGGTCGGGTTGAGTTGCAGCCCCTGGGTCCATTCCAAAGCGTCTGAAGCGGACATGCGCAGCACTTCGGGCAGGGTGCGGCCGCCGATGAATACATTCTGCGCGCCTTCGCCCAAGCGCGTGCCGTGGCACGTGGTGCACTTGGTGCGGCCTCGGTAACGGCTGAGCATGACGCGGAATTGAATTTTGAAGCTCTTCTCCTCGAGGTAGGCGAAGAACGCGTTCAGCCCCTTGAATCCTTTGCCGCCTTCCCAGACCAAAGTTTGCTGGGCTTCAGTCAGTTCACGCCAGGCGCTGTGGATGTGGATATCGTTGTCCCGAGCGGCAAGGCAGAGGCGCTGCTTCCATTTGCCCATGCGCTCCCCGCGCCAGCAGGCGATGGCATCGTCATAGATGCTGAGTTTGGGGTCGGGCACCACGCGCTCCGGGTCGATGCCGATCACATGTCCAAAACCCTCGCACCGGCTGCAGGCGCCGATGGGGCTGTTAAAGGTGAACAGCTCGGGGCTGGGTTCGGGGAAGGTTATGCCGTCCCGTTCGAAGCGGTCGGAGAAAGCCCAGGCTTCGCGGTCGCCGTCAGCAAACCGGATTTCACATGCGCCGTCCCCTTCAAAAAAGGCCGTTTCGACTGAATCGAAGACGCGGGAATTGAAATCGCCTTCGTCTTCAGCTGCGGGCGTGACCAAACGGTCCACGACGAGCCACCACGCATCGGCATCCGAAGCGATGGCATCGGCGATGGCGTGAGCATCGCCTGAAACGTCCATCACCCGGCTGAAGCCCTGTTGCTGCAAAATTTCCAGCTGCTGGGCCCAGGTGCGGTCGGATTTCTTGTGAATGGGGGCCACGACGAGGAACCGGATGCCGGCCTCGAGCGCTCGCAACCGGTCCAATACGCCTTCCGGTCGGTCCTTCTTGACCGGCTCGCCGCTGATGGGAGAGATGGTGGTGCCGATGCGTGCGTACAGCAGGCGCAAGTGATCGTGGATCTCGGTGCGGGTGGCCACCGTGGAGCGCGGTCCACCCGATGAAGTGCGCTGTTCAATGGCGATGGCAGGGGAGATGCCGTCGATGGAATCCACATCGGGTTTGTCGAGGCGGCCGAGGAATTGGCGGGCGTAGCTGCTCAGGCTCTCAACGTAGCGGCGTTGTCCTTCCGCGTAAAGCGTGTCGAAGGCCAGTGAGCTTTTGCCCGACCCGGAAAGCCCTGTGATGACCGTCCATTTCCGCTTGGGGATGGTGACATCGATGTTCTTGAGGTTGTGCTCGCGTGCACCTTTGATCCGGATTTCCATTCGCTTTTGTTAACACCCCAAATCGCCCGTGGGTTTCGAAGCGACGAAATTATGGCGTATATTAGTTAGAGTTATTCGAAAAAAGCACGCGATAGAAACATTTTACGCTTCAAAGTAAGGCCCCGACGATTTCCCATGACTCGGGTTGTGTATCACCCTTAACTGCGTAAAATGATGCGAGCATCACTTTCAGATCAACAGTTGATTTCCTTGTACCTCTCTGGGGACGAGGCTGCGTTTGAAACCCTTTTGAACCGCCATCAACAACAAGTTTATTCCAAAATCTTCTTCATCGTCCGCGACAGCGACCTCGCGAACGACCTGTTTCAGGATACCTTCATCAAGGTGGTGAACACGCTCAAGTGCGGGAAGTACAACGAGGAAGGGAAGTTTTTACCTTGGGTGATGCGCATCGCGCACAACTTGAGCATCGACCACTTCCGCCGTGGCAAGAAAATGCGCATGCTGCGCGCTACCGAAGAATTCGACGTGTTCGATACGATGTGTTCTGACGAGCCGCATATGGAAGACCGCATGATCCAGGAGCAAATCCACCAGGACGTGCGCGATCTCCTTGAAACCCTGCCCGAAGAGCAGCGGTTGGTGGTCAAAATGCGCATCGAACGCGACATGAGTTTCCAGCAGATTGCTGACGAAACGGGCGTCTCCATCAACACGGCACTCGGCCGCATGCGTTACGCGCTGATCAACCTGCGCAAGGCCATGGACGAGCGCGGGGTGCAGCTGACACTGAATTAATTTTCGAGCGCGTACAATAGAAGCCAAAGCGACGCGTTTATGGGGTACGAAACCTCAAAAACAAGTGCCCATGGCCCATTGTACCCTTGACGATTTGTCGTCGGATTGGTTTGAAGCTTCTGTCGAGTCTGACTTGAAAATGCCCCGCGCCAAGAGTGTGCGCAACATCCTCCAGTATTCCGCTGGATTGAGCGTTCAGTCAACCAAGCGCTTCGGCACCTTCACCGGACTCATGAACTGAGCCCCTGACGAACAAACGAAGAAAAGACCGCCCCGAGCGGTCTTTTTTTGTACCCTGTTAAGCGGGCTCGATGATCTCGAACCGAATCTTCCCCAGTTCGCGCTCGTGGAGGGCGTGCTGCACGATGGCGTCCGCTGTGGCGGAGCCGTTTTTCAGTTCGACCAGTTCTGGGATCTCGTCAAATCGGCTGACGGTCTCGTCGGTGAAGCACCAGCCTTTGACGTGTTCGTTTTCCATGAGCACGATGGCCCGCTCTTCGTCGGAACGCCCGCGGTCCAGGATGGCCCAGGTCTCGCGGGTCTGAGCGGCTTCGATGAGGGCATTCATGGATTCGTTGTGTGCATCGCGTTGATCGTCCTCAATCGTTTGGCCGCGCCCATCGCTTCCCAGCCCGAGCAATTCCGAATGCAACCCATGCAGGACGGCTTGGGCGTGGAGCCAAGCACGCGCGTCGTCTTCCCGGCGGAACCAGCGGATGGCGTGTTTGACATGGCGCTGACGTTGGAGGTGCAGCCGCATGAACCCGCGTTGGTCGGTGTAGCTCACAATGGCTGTGCGGATGGGGATGGACTTCTGTGCTCGGTTGTGGATGGGCCAATGCGTGCGGATGAGCTCGTCTTCGATGAGGCGGGCCATGAGCACGGAGCCGGTGTTTTCGGCTTCGATGCGGTGGATGTCGCGTAAGAACGCTTGGCGCCGCGCAGACTTCATGGAGCCGTTGAAGTGGGTGCGCACCCGGTGGCGCACGTTGTGTGACATGCCGATGTAGATGGGCGTGCCCTTTTGGTTCAGAAACCGGTAGACGCCGGGTGCGGTGGGCAGCGCCTCAAAATCGCTGGCGGGGACGTGCTGCGGCAGCCAGGATTCACGCTCCCCGCGCTTGAGCATGCCCGCCACCACGTCAGCGGCGCGCTCCGTGGCCATCATGCGGTGGAACAGTTCCACTGTGGCTGCACAGTCTCCCATGGCCCGGTGCCGGGCGTCGTTGCCGATGCCGAGGTCCTCGCAGATGCGGCCAAGGCTGTAGCTGGCATGGCGGGGGAGGAGCTTGCGGGCCATGCGCACCGTGCACAGCTTGGGACTGCGCCAGACGCGCCCCATGGTCTCGTAATGGCCGCGGATGAACGCATAATCGAACCCCACGTTGTGCGCCACAAAGACGCAGCCGCTCAAGAATTCTTCCAGCTCATCTGCAATGGCTTCAAACGTCGGTGCCGCCTCGACCATGTCGTTCGTAATCCCAGTGAGCTGCGTGATGTGCAGTGGAATGGGCAAGCCGGGGTCGACGAGCGTTTCCCATCGTTCGATTTCCGCGGTGCCATCGGTGATGATTGCGGCAATCTCGGTGATGCCGTGGCCTTTGGCATGGGAGCCGGTGGTTTCGATATCAACGATGGCGTAGCGCGTCATGCTGCAAAGTTCGGGATTCACAGCTTTGTTCTCGGGAGCTACCTTTGCGGCATGCGAAGCGCGCTGTTCTTGGGATGGTTGATGATCTGGGCTGTGGCCTGTGGCGAACCCACGCCTGCACCGGCAGAAGCGGTGCCGGCGAAACCCGTGGCTGCTGAAGTCGACGAAGCTGCGGTGGCTGCCAAGGCTAAAATCCTCGCTTACCCACCCTTGTCCGATGACAATTGCGAAGCCTTCCTCACCGAATGGCACGAAGAGCATCAGGGGAGTCGGATGGAAGTGGAGACCAAATACGGAACGATGACGCTCGAGTTGTTCGATGACGTGCCACTGCACGCGGCCAATTTTCGCTACAAGGTGGAGCGCGGGTATTACCGGCCCAGTGAATTTGTACGGGTGGTGCCGGAGTTTGTGGTGCAGGGTGGCAATTCCGAAGATCCGCAGGCGCAAGAGATGCGCTGGCTCATCGGAAAGCACACGCTGCCCAGTGAGTTCGACGACCGTTACCGGCACGTGCGCGGGGCTGTAGCGATGGGGCGCACCTACAATGGCAATCCCGACAAGCGCTCCGCTTCGTATGATTTCTACATCGTCGTGGGCCGCAAGGTGACCGCCGTGGAATTGCAGCAGATCGAACGGGAAAAGGGGTTCACGTACACCGAAGCCCAAAAACAACGTTACTACGCAGCTGGCGGCACACCGCATTTGGACAACGAGCACACGGTATTTGGTCGGCTGGTGGACGGTTGGGAGGTGCTGGACCAGCTGTCACAGGTGCCGACCGATGACAGCGATTGGCCGTTGCAACGGCTGGAAATGCGGGTTTCGGCCGTAAATTAGAAGGAATGAAAAGCGCGTGGATTCTCGGTATGTTGGTGGCCATGGGGGCGTGTGCTCCGGTGGCTTGGGGCCAAGATTGGGACGATTGGGACGACTATGATTCGTACGTTCCCGAGCGCAAAGGCATCGAGTTCGCCTTGAACTTTGGCGTGTACCAGGGGCATCACAAGGCGGCCAATGAGTTTTATAGCGGCATCTCAGGTGAGATATACGAATTGTCGGATCCCACAGCCAATTTGATGACCATCGAGGAGCGCTTGGGCGTGAATAACGTCAACAGCTTGATTTGGAGCCAAGTGATGAACAGCATTGGCCTGGAAGCCGGGGAATTTGAGTACATCGAATACCCGCTGTACAGCGAAGCGTTGCGCCTCTACGGCATGCGCTATACGCCGGGTACGATCATGGGGTTGCAAACGTTGCTTTTTTTCAATCCTGAAAGCGCTTTCGTGCTGCACATCGATGCCATCAATGGCCTCAAGTCTGAAGGGGCATGGAACATGGTGACCAATGAGATTGTGCAGGGAGCGGGCTCGGAAAACCGCCGCACGTTTGGCATTTTCTCCGAAGAAGACCGATTCCAGTTGTCGCTGGGATACCGGACGGCTGCGTACATTGGCGACGAGGCGAGTTGGACGTTTGAAGTGGGGGGCAACATGCTCGCGACCCAGCTCAAGCAGAACTACGTGCGCATCCAGAACCAGAACTACCAACTTTTGGCAGCACCCGCGGGCAACGGTCAGTTTACCAATCCCACGTCCAGTCTGACGTCAACGGGTTTTGGGTTTTACGGTGCGCTTGGCGTTGAGTTGTTTTTTGAGGAGGGCGGCAACCTGATGCTCACGGCACGCGTTAGCCGGGACCGGGTGGTGATGGGCACGTACGAGGACAACCTGGTCCAAGGTGCGTTGTACCTCACATGGGTGATTCCGCCTCAGCTCGGCGATTTCGTTCGCGCGAGTTTCTGACGAAACCGTTTGATGTAGCGCTCGGCGCATGTTCGCAGTGGTGCGTTTTCGGCGCCAAGGCGGCCATGCAATGCGTTTAAGGTCTCAAGGGACTCCCTGACCTCTGATGCGCATTGAGCGCGTGACTGAAGCGTTTGCATCGCCGCATAGTGCACGGCCACGGGAACATCCTCTACGTGCAGAAGCCCTGCGGCCAATTCCAGGGCGTCTGTCCGCTGGACCTCGGTTTCTGCATCGGCCCACAACGGGCTGGCCAGCACTTTCAGCAATTCGCGCAGGGCGGATGGGTCCTCCGTGGCGTCGAGTGCCAGGCCCAATTCAGCGCGCAGGGGCAGGAAGGCGCGCTCGTCCAGCTGAAAGGCGTGGTGCACGACCCAAGCGGCCTTCTGGCGCTGGATGCGACTGAAACCGCTCGGGTGGATGAGCAGGTCAAGCAAGGCTTGGATGCATTGAGGATCCGCTGCCGTAGCATGAGCGGCTGCCTTGACCTCGTCAATGGGAACGCCGCGCCGGAGGGCGGGGAGAAGGGCAGCTAGGGGGCGATCGTCATCGGGCATGGCGCAGAGTTCTTACCTTGTGGGGAGAAACCAAGAACCAAGGTAGGATGAATTTAAAGACCCCATTGTGCGCACTGGCGCTGGCTTGTGCTGTGACTGCAAACGCCCAAGGCCTAGAAGTGGAAATCGATTTGACGGCGACGGAGGTCATCAGCCAAGGCCGCACAGGCACATGCTGGAGCTTCAGCACGACGAGTTTTCTCGAGTCAGAGGCGTTTCGCATCACGGGCGAATTGCACGACTTCAGCGAGATGGCCAGCGTGCGGGTGATTTACCCCGAAAAAGTTGCCCGTTACGCACGCTACCACGGCAAGCACCAGATGGGACCTGGCGGCCTCTCACATGACGTGACACACGCCGCAGCCAAATACGGCATCGTGCCGCAATCGGTGTACGGCGGTGGCCAAGCCGCGGGTGCCTACGACCACGGAGCTTTGGACGGCATGATGGAGACCATGGCCAAGGCCTTGGTGGAACAGTCGGGTGGGGTGGCACCCGCGGGCATGGAGGCCGTGGAGGCGACGCTGGACGCTTACCTCGGTGCCTTGCCGGAAACGTTTGAGTATAACGGCGCCCAGTACACCCCGGCGTCGTTCCGGGATGCGGTGGGCATCGATCCCGCAGCGTACGCGACCCTGACCAGCTTCACACACCATCCGTTTGGTGCGTCGTTTGTGTTGGAAGTGCCGGACAATCATGCGCATGGGGCGTTTTACAACGTTGAGCTGGACGATTTGGAAGAGGCGGTGCACCACGCCCTCGAAAACGGCTACACCGTCGCCTGGGATGCGGATGTGAGCAACAAAGGCTTTTCCTTCCGCGACGGCTGGGCCATCATGCCCGAGGCTGCAGGGAGCAAGGAGGAGTGGGAGTCGTTGGATGCGATGCCGCTTGAGCCTTCCGTGGACCAAGCCGTGCGCCAATCGGCTTTTGATTCACAGGAGAATACGGACGACCACCTCATGCACATCGTAGGCCGGGCCGCTGACGCCCAAGGCCGGGAGTACTTTATCATCAAGAACTCGTGGGGCCAGGGCAATGACTACGGCGGCAAACAATACGTTTCCATGGCCTACTTCCGCCACCACACCATTGGCATCATGCTGCACGAGGAAGCACTGCCGAAGGAGTTGCGGAAGGCCATGGGTCGTTGATACACGCGGAAAAAGAGAATTATGGCGAACCGTTTGGCGGTTCAACACGAGTTGGTATCTTTGCCCCCCGTTTCGTCGGGAAAATGGCTCTGTAGCTCAACTGGATAGAGCATCGCACTACGGATGCGAAGGTTTGGGGTTCGAATCCCTACAGGGTCACGAAGAAGCCTGTAAGTCATTGACTTGCAGGCTTTTTTTGATTCTGGAACTACTCAAATAAATTTAGGGAATCAGCGAAGGTTGGGGAGGTAAATGCTGCCGTAACGCCTCCATGAAATGCAGCCCAATAGACTCTACCAAGCGCTGATTCTTGGGCGAGCGCTCGGGATGCCATTGGACTCCTACATAAAAAGGAAATTCCATATGATCTTTCCGTCGAATGCCTTCAATGAGACTGTCTGAAGCATACACCCACGCCTCGAGCCCTGTACCTAACTGATTGATTCCCTGGTGGTGATGTGATATCACTTCAGAGGTGGTTTCGGTTTCAATTCCAAGGAATTCGGCATTGGATCCAGCGATGACGGTGTGGAGCGTATCCCGGAAATTTCCTTCCGTGCCTGCGCGGTGTGCATTCGTGCCCAAAACATCTGGGAGGTGAGCATGCAAGGTGCCCCCGTTGTGCACGTTCATGAATTGCAGCCCGCGGCAAATGCCCAAACAAGGAAGCCGAAGGGAATCCACTGCGTGGAGCAGTGCACTTTCGATTTGGTCCCGTTCGATGTCAATGGTGCCGCACCGTGCGGTGTCCGAGGCTTGACCATAGCGGGCGGGGTGGATGTCCGCACCGCCCGTCATCAGCACGCCGTGGGCGGAACCCAGCACATCGCTCAATTCTCCTGGGGTCAATTCCGAGGCATCGTGCCAGTGGATGACATCGGGTGAAGCCAACGGTTCGAGGAAGTCTTCGTATGTGCGACTTTCGAACAACCGAGAGGCTACGATGTGAAGGGTATCAGGTGCTGTTTTGGTTGCGGGATGAGGGGCCGGGGAAGAGCAGCTCACAAGCCAGAAAGCAATGACGGACAGAGTGTAGAATCGAACCATGCTGGAAATTTCGTAAATACTTTAGGTGCACCCAAAGCAACCATACGACGCATTGGTCCTGGAAGGAGGGAGCTAGGCCGCTGCAACCCGATGAATACAGCGTGATTTTCAGCGATTTATGCGCGGATTATTGCCACGGAATGTAAGTCGCGTTGGATTGGTTGTTAAGTGTATAATAATAGATTAAAAGCTTTTTATTGTATGTTCGACGGTGTTTTTTGTATTTTAGAGAAAATCGCTGAATTATCACCATGCACCAAATTGCCAAAACCCTGACGAAGGGTGCGGTCAAATCAGGACTCCTGTTCTTGATTGCCAGCACAAGTATTCACATGTCCTTTGCGACCAACGGTCCATCGGAACGCGCCATTCCAACCGCTCCCGACGTGGAAGCCACCGGCATGGTCTTCAATGATCAGTACAAATTCACCCAGACCAACGCGTCGCCCTTCATCATCGACCAGTTCTCTGCGTTCGATTACACGGGATACTCAGTGTACAAGGTGTACGTGCACACACTCAACCAAACGGATTTTGTCCACCGCATCTTCGGAAATGCGGACTACCCGGCTACAATCAGTGCGCCAGGCGGTATTTACAACAACTCATTCTGTATAGGAGCGACTTCAGGTGGGGTGCCATCGGCAGGCTTCTTTTACGGAGGGTATAACGCGCACGAAATCGATTCGTGGGTGGGAATTGGATTGACGGCGTTTCCAAATGACGTAGCTGGTGAGGTCGATGTCGAACTCGAAGAAACCTCGTTAACGCCGTGGTCGCAAAACTTCATCCTTAACGGTATGGCGAGCGGCAACTACGGCGCTGTGGATATAGCCATGCAGGACATAGATTCACAAGGTGCGTGGGAATTGAGCAGCACCGATGCGGTCAATGGGTACGCTGGTGAAGATTACAAAGCGATTGTTATGCAATTGACCACGGACGATATTTTCACGTGGACTTTAAGTGCAGAGATTTGGATTGAGGGTGATTCGACGAATACGGTCATTGTTACTCAAACTTTTGATGGAACATCCATGCAAGGCGCGATTATTGAAGGGTGTATCGACTCGAGCGCTTGTAATTACTATGATTTGGCGACCTCAGACAACGGTACGTGTTCTTACCCGCCGCAGTATTACAATTGCGCTGGTGAATGTTTGAGCGATTCTGATGGCGATGGTATATGCGATGAATTGGAAATCGCTGGCTGTATGTCGGCTCTCGCATGCAATTATGATATCGCTGCAACTGATGACGACGCTTCGTGTGTTTTTGCAGAGGGCTGCGATGAATGTTCGGGGGAATCTGACGGTACAGGAACCGTTATCGATAATGATGCAGATGATGATGGTGTCTGCGATGCAGACGAGATAACAGGGTGTCAGGATTCAGCTGCATGTAATTTTGATGAGAATGCCACCGATCCAGGATCATGTGTTTACGACGATGCTTTCGGTATATGCGACGGTGATGGGACAATCCAAGGGGCCATTGATAATGCCCATGCTGGAGACTCAATCGCCATACCATCGGGGACGTACAGCGAAGCTCTTGTAATAGATAAGTCAATCGCATTAATTGCTCAAGAAGGTGTCTTTTTGAATGTCTCCGGCTGGGTAACTGGAATTTCAATTGAGCCTGGTGTATCTGATGTGATTATTGATGGTTTAGTAATTGATGGGGATGAATCCACGGGTAGTGGTGTCACTGTGAATCCCGGCTGCTCCAATGTTCTGATTAAAAATAATGAGATCAGCCATATTCAACTTCCAGGAGGAGGAAATCAATCACCCCTTTCTTACGGGATTTTATGTTGGGGTAATTCTGAGCCTATTGATCCGCCGACTGGGATCACGATAGAGAACAACGTGATTGAGTTTGTATTGGGATCAGCGATTTCTCTTGGCTCAAACACTGAATCAGTCCTAATACAAGGCAATAGTTTTGACGAGATTATTCCAGTCGAATATCAAGGGTCCATGCTCGCCATTGGCATTCAAGCTGAGCTCTCGAATAATTTGGAAATCTCAAATAATAGCTTTTCGAATTTGTTGCAATCCAACAGTTTGATTGAGTGCACAAATACCTCGATAATGGGGAATTCTTATCAGAATTCATCCCTCATGTTATGGAGTACTTACCCTCATGATGTGAATTTTGATGATTCACCGTGGTGGTCTACCACGTTGTCCCTAGGTGGAGCCCAATTTATTGAGGTTTTTGTCAATACTCCTACAGATGCAACCTACCTCTATGCGTTGTCGCTTGGTGTTTTTGATCAGAGCTCATCACACCCCGGATGCATAGACCCTGTTGCTTGTAATTTCGATGTGCAAGCACTTTCTGATGATGGTTCTTGCGTCATGCCAACAGGTTGCGAAACGTGCTCAGGTGAA
>DJYV01000113.1:46000-55856 GCA_002448555.1 Flavobacteriales bacterium UBA6969 | reverse complement strand
CGCGACCCCATGCGTGACAGGCATGTATTCTAACCAACTGAACTACCAGACCGTTTCACAACAGTAACACTGCTCGTTTGCAGCGGTGCGCAAAGATAAGAATTTCATTCCTTCTTCTGCAACACTTCTACGCCACATTCAAAAAAAAGTTGCGGTGGTCACCAAAGAAAGATTTGGCAGGCATTTGAACTCTTTGAAAACCAAGGAAAAAGTAGGCAGCACAGCCGATGAAAAAGGCCAACAATCCGAACGCCGCATGCGCTAAGCACGCTTGGATCGCATCTTCGCCCGCTTCACCAGGTAGGCCGACAGCACGGGGAATACGCCCGAAGCGATGTCCACATCCACCCAATCAATGCGGTACTGAGCGCACCGGACGTCCAGATCCTTGCGGAGTTGCGCCATGCGCAATTGGTACGCCTCGCGCACTTCGGCCGGATGCAAGCGCAGCTCCTCACCAGTCTCAAGGTCCTCAAAAATGGTCGGACGGTCCTGGAAATTGAAATCCATCTCAGTCGCGTCTTCAAGGACGTGAAACAGTACCACCTCGTGCTTGTTGTGGCGCAGGTGCTGGAGCGCCGCCATCAACTCGTCGATGTCGCCACCTCGATCGAGGAGGTCACTGAACACGACAACGAGCGAACGGCGCGGGCTCGCTTCGGCAATCTGGTGCAAGGCCTCCACCGTCGATGTGCCTTTGCGCTGCTCCCCCACCTCATCGAGCAGTTGCTCCAGCTCGTGGTAGATCATACGCATGTGCGCTCCGGAGGATTTGGCCGGGATATGGGATTCCAATTCGTCGGCAAAGACGCTGAGGCCTACAGCGTCGCGTTGGCGTCGGAACAGCTCAATCAGCGCCGCACAGCTGTGAATGGCAAACTTGAGCTTGTTCAGCTCGGGGCCGTCGGATGCCACTTCGGACGGGTACCACATGGACCCGCTGCAGTCGAGCACGAGTTGGCACCGCAAGTTGGTTTCTTCCTCATAGCGCTTGACAAAGAGTTTGTCCGAGCGACCGTAGAGTTTCCAATCGATATGGCGCGTGGACTCGCCAGGGTTGTAGAGGCGATGTTCTGCAAATTCCACCGAGAAACCGTGGAACGGGCTTTTGTGCAAGCCGGTGATGAAGCCTTCCACGGCCTGGCGCGCCAAAAACTCGAGGCGGCCAAGGCGCTGCAGCACAGAAGGATCCACGTTCATAGGCATGTTTTAAAGGTACGAATCGAGGCCGGGAGCGCACGGCACCACCGCGCACAAAAAATCCCCACCGGTTGGTGAGGACCTTAAGTTGTGAATGCAGTGAAGCATTTGCATCGAACGATGCACTGAGCAGGGCTCAGAGCAAGGCGTCCAATTTTTCAATCAATACGTTCTTTGGAACAGCGCCAACACTCTTGTCCACGACCTCACCTCCTTTGAGGAAGAGAATGGTGGGGATGTTGCGTACTCCGTATTTCATACTGATGTCTCCGTGGTGGTCGACGTTGACTTTGCCAATGACAGCGCGTCCGTCATAATCGTTTGCCAATTCCTCAACAACGGGTCCTACCATGCGGCAAGGTCCGCACCATTCGGCCCAAAAGTCGACAATGACAGGCTTGTCACTCTTCAGTGCCAAGTCATCAAAGTTTTCAGCGGTAAATTCTACAGCCATTTTTTTCAGTCTTTAAGCTCACGGCCGCAGCCCCTCGCAAATTTGATTCATCAAAGTTAGCAGGCCAACCCGACCGCCCGTTCAAAATTGGCGAGGATTAACATGCCTTTTATCCACGTCTAACCGCAGCGCCCGTGAAAAAGTTTACTGCTTGCTCGTTTCCAACCGGTAGTGCAAGCCACCGCCATTCACGAGTTCCTCAAGCTCGTCGACAAAATCATCGCTCAGTGCCACCTTGTGTGTCCGGCTTGGCATCTCCAGCGCCATGCCCTGGTCGTGCACTTCGACCGTAAGACCCACCGATCCCGGACTGCCTTCGATCATCTGGCCGATGCGATCAAGTCGCTCCTCGTCAAGCGCTTGCAAGTCCATCTGCAACCGCAGCCGCGACACCCACTTCTCTCGCACATCGGCCAACAACTCAATGTGCCGCACCTTGAATTCGACGTCATTGGGGTCGTCGCGGAAGCGGCGTTGCTCGACCGAGCCGCGCACAATTACGAACCACCCTTCGACCACGTAGTCCTTGAACCTGAGGTAATCGTCACCGAACAGCATGAAGCGTTGGCTCGCATGGTAATCCTCTATGGTTACACTTCCGAACGGCTTACCCGCTTTGGAAATGCGGTGCTGCGCTTCAACCACGCGGCCGGCAAACCGCAATTCGCGTCCACGCCAAGCAAGCGGCTCATTGAGCACCTCCAGCCCTTCATCGGGCGAACACAGGTGCTTGATCTCGAACCGGAATTTGTCGAGCGGGTGACCGGAGATGTACACGCCAATGACGTCCCGCTCGCGCGCCAGCAGGTCCATCTGGTCCCACGGTTCGCACACCGGAATGGCCGGCTCCGGCATCTCCATCTCTTCCATCCCCCCGAACAGCGACGCCTGCGCCGACGACTCAGACTCCTGGTGGCCGGCACCGTACCGCGCGGCGAGCTCGATGAGCGTGCGGCCCTTTTCGTCCTCGGCAAAGAACTGCGCGCGGTGCAGCCCCTCAAACCCGTCGAAGGCGCCGCCCAACGCCAACGCCTCGAAGACACGCTTGTTGACGTCCTTGGGGTTGACACGCCGTGCAAAATCAAACAGGCTCTCGTAGCCCCCGTCGCCGTCCTGGCGGCCGTCGATGACGGATTGGACCGCCCCCTCGCCCACACCCCGCATCGCGCCCAACCCGAATCGGATGGCGCCCTCAGCGTTCACGCGGAATTTGAAGAGCGATTCATTCACGTCCGGGCCGAGGACTGGAATGCCCCGGTGGCGGCTCTCTTCCATGAACAGCGTGACCTGCTTGATGTCGTTCATGTTGTTGGACAGCACCGCCGCCATGTATTCAGCCGGGTAATTGGCCTTCAGGTAGGCGGTTTGGTACGCCACCCACGCATAACACGTCGAGTGGGATTTGTTGAAGGCATACGAGGCAAACGCCTCCCAGTCCTTCCAGATCTTCTCCAGTTTCTTGGTATCGTGGCCGCGCTCGGCGCCCTGCTCCAGGAACTGCGGCTTCATCTTGGCAATGAGGTCCGCCTTCTTTTTGCCCATCGCCTTCCGCAGCGTATCCGCCTCGCCCTTCGTGAAGCCAGCCAATTTCTGCGACAGCAGCATCACCTGCTCCTGGTACACCGTGATCCCGTACGTCTCCTCGAGGTACTCTTGGCAAGCATCCAGATCATACGTGATGGGCTCCTGCCCATGCTTCCGCTTGACAAACGACGGGATGTACTCGAGCGGTCCCGGGCGGTACAAGGCGTTCATTGCGATGAGGTCTCCGAACACTGTGGGCTTCAAATCCTTGAGGTACTTCTGCATCCCCGCGGATTCGTATTGGAAGATGCCGATGGTCTCGCCACGTTGGAAGAGCTCGTAGGTCTTGGTGTCGTCGAGCGGGAAGCTGTCCGGGTCGAGGTCGATGCCGTGGCGGTCCTTGACATTGCGCACCGCGTCCTTGATAATGGTCAGGGTCTTCAGGCCCAGGAAGTCCATTTTGAGCAGGCCGGCGTCTTCGGCAACGGCGTTGTCAAACTGCGTGCAAGCCATGTCGCTGTCCTTGGCGACTGCGACCGGCACGTAGTCGGTGATGTCGGACGGTGTGATGATGACGCCGCAGGCGTGGATGCCCGTGTTGCGCAGGCTGCCTTCGAGGACGCGGGCAGTTTGGAGGGTTTGGCCTTCGAGGGATGCCTTTTTTGCCAGCTCCTTGATGTTGTTGACCTGCTGGAGGCCTTCGTTGCCCCGGAGTTTTTCCTTGAGGGTCTTGTCGTCGAGCGTAAAGAGCTTTTTGAGGCTGATGTCCGGCATCAACTTCGCGATGCGATCGGCATCGGGCAGCGGCAACTCGAGTACGCGGGCGGTGTCGCGGATGGAGCTTTTGGCCGCCATCGAGCCATAGGTGATGATCTGGGCCACCTGGTTGGAGCCGTATTTGTTGATCACGTAGTCGATGACCTTGCCGCGGCCCTCATCATCAAAATCGATGTCGATATCGGGCAAGCTCACACGGTCCGGGTTGAGAAAGCGCTCGAACAGCAAATCGTACTCAATTGGGTCGACGTTGGTGATGCCCACGCAATACGCTACGGCCGAACCGGCGGCCGACCCCCGGCCCGGTCCCACACTCACGCCCATCTCACGGGCGGCGGTTGTGAAGTCCTGCACGATGAGGAAATAGCCGGGATACCCGGTGCGTTGGATGGTCTCGAGCTCGAAATCAATACGCTCGCGGATTTCGTCGGTAATCTCGGGGTAGCGCTTCTTGGCCCCTTCATACGTCAGGTGCCGGAGATAGGCATTCTCCCCGCGCTTGCCTCCGTCTTTCGCGTCCTCCGCGTGTACAAACTCGTCCGGAATCTCAAACGCCGGCAGCAAAACATCCCGCTCTAGCTCGTAGCCTTCGCATGCGTCCGCAATGGCTTGGGTGGTTTCTAGCGCATGGGGCAAATCCGCAAAAAGCTTGCGCATTTCCGCCGGCGACTTCAGGTAGAATTCGTCGTTGGGCATACCAAACCGGAATTCGCGCCCGCGCTTCCCTATGTATTTCTTAGGCTTGCTCACGTTTTGCGCATCCTTCACGCACAGCAAAATATCGTGGGCATCCGCTTGCTTCTTGTCGGGGTAATACGCATTGTTTGCCGCAATGGACTTGACACCGTGCTTCTCGCAAAACCGCAACAGCACCTCGTTCACCACGTTTTCTTCTTCGAGGCCGTGGCGGTTGATTTCCGCGTAAAAGTTTTCGCCCAGAGTATCCTTCCACCACACAAATGCTTCCTCAGCTTGCTGCTCGCCCACGTTCAGGATGAGCGATGGGATCTCCCCAAACAGCCCGCCCGTGGTGACAATGATGTCCTCCTTGAATTGCCCGACCAAGGCCTTGTCAATCCGAGGTACGTAGTAAAACCCGTCTGTGTAGGCCTTGGAGCTGAGCTTGGTGAGGTTGTAATAGCCGTTTTTGTTTTTAGCGAGAAAAACGGTTGGGTAGCCGTCGTCTTTGGTGCTGCGGTCGTTGTGGTCGCGGCAGACGTTGAGCTCAGCGCCGACAATGGCCTTGATGCCAGCCTTGTTGGCAGCGCGAACAAATTGAAACGCCCCCATCATGTTGCCGTGGTCCGAGATGGCTAAGGCGTTCATGCCATGGCTCACAGCCGTATCCACGAGTTCGCCCACATTGCCGACTGCCTGCAAAATGCTGAATTGGCTGTGTGCGTGCAGGTGGATGAACGGGACGTCGTCGCTGAGAGCCTTGGCCGTTTTCGGCGCGGCCTGGGCTGTTGCGGCTTGGGGCGTAGCGGCCTCGAAATTCGCGGCCTCGAGCTTGGGCGCCTCGTACACGATGGCATCCGGATCCTCAATTTCGGGACGTTGGATGACGCACAGGCGGCACAGTTCGAAAAAGCACTTGGCCGTCGCGTCCACGTCGTACGCCGCATCATGGGCCTCGTCGAATCCGGTATTGAAAAGCTTGTGGTGGAGCTCAGTGAGCGTGGGCCACTTGAACTGGCCTCCGCGTCCGCCGGGAATGGCGCAGAAGTCCGTCGCCTCGTTTTTGGAATCGATAACTGGCTTGTCCGTCAGCTTCTCGACCGGTTGGGCCAACCGGTGGTACTCGGCGCCCACGATGTTGACATCGAACTCGATGTTGTGGCCCATGACGTAGGTCGCCTGGGCGAGGTCCTTGTCAAATTCGGCCAGCACCTCTGCGAGCGGATGCCCGTCCTTCTCGGCACGCTCCGTCGTGATGCCATGGATCTTCGCCGAGGTGTACGGGATGGTGAATCCATCAGGTTTTACGATGAGGTTTCCACGGGAAATCAGCTTCCCCTGCGCGTCGTGCAATTGCCACGCCAACTGCACCAACCGCGGCCAGTTCTCACTGTCCGTCAACGGCGCATTCCAATCCCGCGGCAAGCCCGTCGTCTCCGTATCGTAAATCAAAAACATCCCTCTAAACTACGCATTCGCAACCGGCCGGGCGCCTTCAAAAGGCTGGCAGTTATTCACGCGATTTCTTCAAGTTTTTCCTCAATCAATGTCCCCCTCAAACGGGCGGATCACGAGCTCTTCCATCACGGCCTCAGGCGGGAGTTGCCATGCCTGCCAAACGGCTTCAGCAATGTGCTTGGGGTCGAGCAGTCGATTCTCCGGGAATTCAACACCTTCCCAGGAGGCGCTCCACGTGGGCCCGGGCATGACGTTGGTGACGCGAATGCCAAGCGGGCGCAGCTCGTGACGAAAGGCTTCGGTCAGGGCGCCTTGGGCGTGCTTGCTAATGCTGTACGACGGCTTGCCCGTGAAGAGCTTGCGCGAGGCGACAGAAGCCATGTGAATCAGGTGGGAACCCGCAGGCATTTTCCCGTGAAGTCCACGTACTAACTCATAGTGCGACAGCACATTAAGCTGCATCATATAATCCAAATTACCGGCAGGTTCGCTGAGCAATTGACCAGGCAGATACACGCCCGCATTGTTGATGAGCAAATGCAATGCATCCATGTTTGAGCGCAAGCTGTCCACCAAGGCAGAAACCTCCGCGGGCTTGCTCAAATCCGCCGGGTACACGTGTACACGGCAGTCATCCGCTCGCAGCTTTTTCTGCAGCGATTCGAGGTCCCGGGCATTGCGTGCCACGAGGTGCAGTTCCCCTGCTGATGCCGCGAAGCGTTCGACGAGTGCGCGGCCGATGCCTTTGGTGGCGCCAGTGATGAGAATGGTGGGGCGTGCAATCATGGCTTGAGGTTGGTTTCCAATCCGAAGAAGCGCTTCCGGTGCGGGCGCGGGTCGGGCCAGGTATCAGGGACGGGCACAGCAATCTCATCCGCTGGATCGAATTTCGGACGGTTGACGCACAGGATTGTGCGTGTAGTATCGGTGGGATTGTCGTACTGGTGCACGAACTCGAGCGGCCACAGGTGGGCAATGCCGCCGTCAACGGGCTGGCCTTGGAGCAGCAGCCCACGCGACATGACCAGCTCGGCCTCCCCCATGACTTTGTGAATGTGGGCCGGGATTTGACCGCCGGCCGGGATGTGCAATAGGTAGACCCCGCAGTCTTGGTTTTCGTGCAGGATGTCCACATGCCCGAAATCGTTGTGCTCAATGCCGTACTGCATCTCCTCCGCGTGCCGGAGCACCGTGACCACGGGTACGGCCTTGCCGCTGAGGGCCTGGGGCTTTTGGACGCTCACCTCCACGGCATCCGGGCGAATGCTCGGGCGATCCGGAGGCGGGGTCATGAGTAAGGTGGCACAGATGGCTTCCACCGCCGTTTCCAGCAACTGGAATTGCGCCGCTTCGAGCAGGAAAGCCACGTCCCCGCACACAAAACTGTAATCCAAGCTTTCCGCCAACGTCCGCCCGAAATGCCCGGGCTTGCGCTCGAAGTAGAGTTTCAATTGGACCACCAAGGGCTGCGGTGTGATGCGCTCGTGGGGATGGATACCCACCAAGCAGGTCACCCGCAAGTCCTGCAATGCGATGATGTCGTGCGTCGCTGCATTCATAATTGTGCGGTCACCAATAAGTCAAACAAATTAACCTTCTCGCGGTCGTTGGCGTCGAATCCAAGGCGCTCTTCATAGCGCTGCAATGTGGCCAATCCCTCCTCTTCACTCGCCGCATATTTGGCCTCGAATTCCACACAGCAGACGCTCAACGCTTTGTGCGTGGCTTCGTAATACACGACTTCGCAATCAGGGAAGTCAAATACACGAATCTCCTTTACAATGCCGTATCCGGGCAGCGCACCAATGACGCCCATCCACGCCTCCACCGCATCGGCTTGGGAGCGGGAAGCACCCAGGTCCAAGTTGATTTCGGTACGGACCTCGTTGTCGCCACCGCGGCTCTTCAAGGTCAATTGCTGAATTTCTTTGTCGATCCGATGCCGATAGATACGATTGGCCTGACCCGGCGGCACATAATACGTATCGGTAACCGTCAGCGCCTTCTCGCCCTCCGGTTCCATCGCACGGCAATCCGCGAACAACGCTTCACGGCCGAATCCCGTGTCCACCAAGAATTTGTGTTCGATTTCCAAGAAAGCGGTCTGCGTAGCATTCATCGCTTCACAAGGTAATGGAGGAAGACCAGGTCACCCTCGGTTTCGGTTTGGGTCAATTCCAAATGAACTGGGACCTCCAACTCAGGCGCCACCACGGGAACCCCGCTGCTGCGCCCCACCACCACTGGACAAACCGTCAAAATCAACTCGTCCACCGCACCCGCTGCATAGAATTCTCGGTTGATGATTCCGCCCCCGAAAAGCAGCACGCGCTCGAACCCCGCCTCCTTGCATGCCTCAACCGCTGCCTTCGCCACGCCTATATCTCCGTACACAACGTTTCGCACGCCAACTGGACAGCGTTTCTCTGCCAGCGCCTCGCGCGACACCAACCACTTGGGCGTATTCGGCTGCGACCAGATGGGTTGATCGATCGCGAAGCCCGAGTTCGAGCACAGCACCCACGTCGGGTACGCGCCATCTTCACGCTGAACCTCCATCACGCCGCCGCTGACGTTGACGCTGTGGCCACCCACAATCACCGCATCGCACGTAGCGAGCAAGCGGCGGAGGTGCGCATGGTCTGCTTCATTGGTGAAGCCATAGCGTTTGCGTTCCGCATCCGACTCGTTGGGATGGGAAGCAATACGCCCGTCGATGCTGGCGCCCATGACATTGATGATCTGCATGCGGCAAAGAATCCAGTACAATGATTACAACGAAAGCCGCGAAAAGTTGGAGGGATTCGCTTTTTTCCACGCATTCGTTGGAAGTTGTGGAAAGAGCGTGTAATTTTGCGCTCCCTTAACGGGACAACATACTGACATTAACAACGGGGTTTAGGACCCTTCTAAAACGTTTCTCTCATGGCAACTCGATTGCGACTCCAACGCCACGGTAAAAAAGGCAAACCATTCTACCACGTAGTAGCGGCTGACGCTCGCGCTCCACGTGATGGCCGATTCATCGAAAAGGTCGGCACCTATAACCCCAACACCAACCCTGCGACCATCGAAGTCAAGCACGACCGTGCATTGTACTGGCTGCAAGTCGGTGCGGAGATGTCCGATACCGTTCGCGCGTTGATGAAGTACAAAGGCGTCGTCTACCACAACCACCTCTTGAATGGTGTGAAGAAGGGCGCGTTCACGGAGGAAGAAGCACAAAAGCGCTTCGAAAAGTGGATGGCCAACAAGAACGCCAATGTTCAATCGAAGATCGATGCGTTGACGAGCGCCAGCGACAAAGAGAAGGCTGCTCGCCTCAAAGCTGAACAAGAAGTGAACGCGGCTCGTGAAGCTGCACAACAAGCTGCAGAGAACGCTGCTTCCGAAGCTGAAGCCGCTGCTGCTGCTGAAGCCGCCGGTGAAGCCGCTACTGAAGCCGGCGAGGAAGCACCTGCTGCTGAGGCCGCTGCTGAAGAGGCACCAGCCGAGGAGGCTCCTGCCGCCGAGGCCGCTGCTGAAAAAGCACCAGCCGAAGAGGCTCCTGCCGCCGAAGCCGCTGCTGAAGAAGCACCAGCCGAAGAGGCTCCTGCCGCCGAGGCCGCCGCTGAAGAAGCATCAACCGAGGAGGCTCCTGCTGAAGAAGCGCCAGCCGAAGAGGCTCCTGCTGAAGAAGAAAGCAACGACGAAGAGAAGAAGGAAGACTGATTCTCATTCAACTGAATACTTGAAAGGGCGGCACTTCCTGTGTCAGCCCTTTTC
>DJYV01000113.1:11542-45693 GCA_002448555.1 Flavobacteriales bacterium UBA6969 | reverse complement strand
TGTGTCAGCCCTTTTCTTTGCACCAAACTTGGCACGCGCATCATGAACAAGGCCGACTGTTTTGTCCTCGGAAAATTGACCAAGCCCCACGGGTACAAAGGGGCCATGGTCCTCTTCATCGATGCCGATGAACCCCACGTGTACGAAGCACTCGAGGCCGTGTGGGTTGAAGTCGGCGACCGGCTCGTCCCCCACTTCATCGATGCAATGCGTCCGCACAACACCGCGGACAAGTACGTGGTGGAATTGGAAGGTGTGGACGACGAAGCAAAAGCCAAGGCCATCGCGGGCTGCACCGCATACCTACCTGCCAGCATGCTCCCACAGCTGGACGGCAATACCTTTTACCTGCATGAAGTGAACGGCTGGACGGTCACCGACGCCCAAGGTGATGCGATCGGAACCATTCGCAAGGTGCTGGACTACTCCATGTACCCCATCCTGGAAGTGCATGCGGAGGCCCACGATAAAGAAGTCCTAATTCCACTTCCGGCGCAGATTGAAGTGAAGGTGGACCGTGCGGTGCAGTCGCTCGCCGTGAACTTGCCCGAAGGACTGCTCGAAACCTACTTGGGTTCAGAGGCGACGGACGGCGACGAGGGCGAATGGTGGGACGGCGATGAAAGCCAATAGGCCATCGCTAAAACTCCATAAGGCAGTGTTGACAAGTACATTCCAGTTACCACAAAGGACATGATGTGTCGGATAAGTTTGAAAAACCAACCCACACCGATGACATCCACTCCACCGAACGCCGGAGCCGCCCCAACTCCTTCCCCTTCCAAAGTCACCACCAAAACTTTTGTTCTCGACACGAGCGTTTTGCTTTTTGATCACAGCGCCTTGTCGCGATTTGAGGAAAACCAAGTAGCGATTCCCATCACGGTGCTGGAGGAACTCGATCAATTCAAGGTGGGGAATGAAACCAAGAATTTTGAAGCGCGCGAGTGCATCCGCATCATCGATCGCCTAAGCAAATCGCAAACGCTTCAGGATTGGATTGACATCGATAACGGCGAAGGCGGAAAGCTCAAAATTGTCCTGCACAGGGAAAGCGAGCACAGCGAAGCCAACCAGGTGTTTGGCTCTAAGTCCAACGACCATCGCATCCTCGACGCCGCCCTCAAGCTGCAGAAGGAAGACCCCACCACGGTGGTCACCTTGGTCACCAAGGACATCAACCTTCGGCTGAAGGCCAAAGCCCTCGAGCTGCCCGCCGAAGACTACAAAAACGGCCAAGTCCGCGACGTCAAGCTCCGATTTACCGGCAAGACCCTCATCGAAGGTGTCGACTCCGACGACATCCGCAAACTCTACGTCCAAGGTTCGACGCGTAAGATCACGATGCTCGATCCTTACCGCCAGAACAACCACTACTACGTTCTGCGCAACGGATCCTCAAGTGCCCTCGGCTACTTCAGCGAGGCCACGCGATCCATCGAGCGCATCGACAAGGACTACGCCTACGGCATCAAGCCCCGCAACGCGGAGCAAGCCTTCGCGCTGCACGCCATCACGAACCCCGACGTTTCGCTGGTGACCATCTGCGGTGTGGCCGGTACGGGCAAAACCCTGCTCGCGCTCGCAGGCGCCCTTGAACAGCGTAACCGCTTCGACCAGATCATCCTCGCCCGCCCCATCGTCGCTTTGTCCAACCGCGACATCGGCTTTTTGCCCGGCGATGCCGAAGAAAAAATCAACCCCTACATGCAGCCGCTGTGGGACAACCTCAATTTCATCAAATCCCAATTCGGGGAGAACGAGCGCAAGAGCCGCGTCATCGAGGAACTCAAGGCCCAAAAGAAAATCACCATCTGCCCGCTGGCTTACATCCGCGGCCGGTCGTTGACCAACGCCATCTTCATCATCGACGAGGCACAAAACCTGACGCCCCACGAGGTCAAGACCATCATCACACGCGCTGGAGAGAACTGCAAAATCATCTTGACCGGTGACGTCCGCCAAATCGATACGCCCTACCTCGACGAACAATCGAACGGACTCAGCTACGTGATCGACCGCCTGCGCGGGAGAGACTTATATACGCACGTTACCCTCGAGAAAGGCGAGCGCTCTGACCTGGCCAACCTGGCCAATACGTCCCTCTGAATTTCCTGATTTATCGACGCACCACTTTGCGGGACACCGTCTCTCCGCTGTCCAGCGTCCACCGCACAACGTAGTGACCCTTCACCGCCGGCAACTGCATCGCCGGTGTCGATCCCGGCTGCATCCATCCGGAGGCCACGCGTGAGCCCTTTGCATCGAAGACCTCCCACAACGTGGATGTGTGCTGGATGGGGCCTTGCAGCTTGATCCATCCGTCATCCGTTGGGTTGGGGTAAACCGCCCAAGCCGTGGATTCCAATTCAGTGCCTCCAACTCCACCAACGACGTTGACCGTGAAGGCCGTGTCCGCCACCAATTCCGGTGCCGCACCTTGCGCCTCGAAGAATGCTTGGAAAGCTTGAATGGTGCTGTCCTCAAAGGCAAACATCGGCTCGACCCAGCGGGGCGGCATCGCTTGGTACCACACGGTTACCTCCATGTCAACTGGACCTGAACCCACGGCACCGACCATTTCATACGTTACGGTGTGCCGGCCCTGCCCCACTTCGAAGAGCGCATCGTCCAGCGCCAAACCTTCAACGCGTGTCGTGTCGTATACCGGATGGGTATAGCTAAAGCCCTTCGGCGTCAGGCGGTTGTCCTTGAGTGAGGAAGCCGCGCGTTCCAATACGTTGGTCGGGTTGCCTTCCACATCGGCCGCGACCAATTCGTAAATCTGCACCTGCATCGGATCATTGATGACGGTGTGGTGCGGCTCGTATTCCGCCAAACCGCTCTCGTCAACACCGGTGATGCTGCCGTTCGCCCATCCACCGCTGTGCCAGATGACCTCGCCGTTCTGGGAGGCTTTTACTTCGATCCAAGCACGGCGTGCCGGGTAGCCCGATGGGAATTTGTGTCCGGCCTTGTTGGTCAACTGCACCTCGCACGTGGCGCCCCAGGCATCGATCCAATCGCCCATCGTGACATTCAAGTCAACCGTCTCGTTGCGCAGCATGTCCCGCGTTCGCTGAAGCGTTGAGTCAAACAACTCCGGCGCCGTTTCCAAACCGAGCGCCTCGGTATTGTCGCGCATGATTTCGAGCATCTGCGCATTGCCTCCCACAAGCGAGTGCAGGCCGTAGGGCGTGCGCGGTTCGAGGAATACATAGCCGGAACTGATGATGACCGGATCGTCGATGCGCGGCATGTGGCACGTGTTGCACGTGGCCGGCTCCTCACCGTCCGGTGCGTACGTGGAATTCAACCACTCGTGGTAGGTCGCCTGCTCCACGTAATCGATGCCGGTGTAGTTCCCTTCGAGGTCAGTGGCGTGCGTAACCAACGTGTGGCATCCTGCACAGACTTCACCGTTCGGCACGTGCTCGCCGTACAGTGGTTTGTAAAATGCATACTGCATCATCGGCAGCTCGTACAGCGGCGGCTCGTCCTTGCCCAAACCGTATGGGCCGTAGGCTTTGTAGGTGTGGACAAACATGTCCGCGTTGAACTCCAGGCTATCGTCAAATTCGAGGTTGCCACTGTGGGTGTCTCCGGCCGTCGGCGCCTGCTGATGACACGCTACGCAACTCACACCGTCGAGCGCCAAACTATCCTGAAGCAGGGCGGCCATAGTGTAATGAGGCTCTCCGTCGTGGTGAGCGGCAAAATGTCCCATCGGCGCATGGCACGAAGTGCATTTGTCCTCCAGCTCAAGCTGGTGATCGGGGTTCACCAATACCTCGTGGCGCACCTTCGCCCGCCAGAACGGGTCGCGGGCACTGTTGGCCATGAGCGTACTGCGCCAGTAGTCCGTGACATTGACGTCCCACCCGTCGGGCATGGGCTGTGCGGGAAAGGTCTGACCGGCGATGCTGGCGAAGCTGTTGGGGTCTTTGCCGTGGCAGCCGGCGCATTTGCCGCTTCCTGTAAACAAGGTGTTGGACGAATCCGGTAAACCACCGTATGCCGATCGGAACTCCGCCGTATGGTATGGGCGGCCGTCTTGATGCCAATGCTCAGGACGGTCGATGGCACCCATCAACCCCAGCGACACCAACGCCGCTCCCAATCCTATCCAAGCAATTGACTTCATGTTGTGCAGGTGTAACAGCCAAAATACCGATTTCGTTGCAAAACGCGGTGATTTTTGTCACCGCTCGTCCATCGGCGGGTCCAACTCCTTCGTACAGCGGTGTTTACTGAATGACGATTTCCTTGATGAGCGGACGGCCCAATTCCTCGTTCAGGAGGTCAACAATCTTCCCTTTGGCCATCATGAGCTCCTCTTTGAGCGGACCGCTGTTTAGTTTGACCCACAACTTGCCATCCAACTGCAACCGCAGTGAACGGGTTTGCTTCTCCACAAACACACCAAACACCACGCCCCACGCTTTGACCACATCCACTTCATCCAACTTGCCCTGCATGCGGTGGGCCCGAATGAACTGTTGAATGGCCGCCTTCAGCGGTTTGGCATCATTGCGCTCCATGCTCCGAAGGTAATGGATTTACTGCCTCATCGTCCGCCGCGCGCACGGTTCCAGATTTGACTTCATAAACGCGCACATCGGCACCAGTCTCGCGGAACATGCCCGGGATGCGGCCGAGATCGGTGTCGGTGATGAACACCTGGCCAAACTCGCCTGCCGTGACCCAGCGCATGAGCGCCTGCACCCGCTTGTCGTCAATCTTGTCGAAAATGTCGTCCAGCAACAGGATGGGCTTGACGCCCGTCGCCTGTTCGATGTACGCCAACTGCGAAAGGCGCAAGGCGATGAGGAACGACTTCTGCTGGCCCTGTGAGCCGAACTTTTTGATGGGATGCTCACCCAGATCGAACGCCAAATCATCCTTGTGAATGCCGCGTGACGTGCGGCGGAGGCGGCGGTCATCGTTTTGCGCTTCGTTCCATTGCTGGTGCACCGCCTCTTCCGTCGCGGCGACTTCGGTCAAGTAGCGCACGCTGACCGTTTCAGCGCCGTTGGTGATTTCACGGTAGGTCTCGAGGAAACCGGGCACGAAACGCTCAACGAATTCCGCTCGCTTGGCCCGGATTGCAACAGCTAACGGAACGAGTTGGGCATCCCAAGGTTCGAGGGCCTCGCCGTCCCAGCGTCGGTTTTCGGCAAAGTAACGCAGTAGTGTGTTGCGCTGATTCAGCGCCTTGTTGTACGCCATGAGCTGGCCCAGGTATTCCCGATCAAACTGCGAGATGACCGAGTCAATCCAGCGGCGGCGCGTTTCGCTGCCCTCTTGGATCAAGACCGCATCGGCCGGGGCAATCATCACCGCTGGGAAACGGCCCACGTGATCCGCCAAGCGGTCGTACGCCTTTTCGTTCCGGCGAAACACCTTCTTTACACCGCGCTCCACCGCGCAGCTGACCTTTTCTTGTTGGTCGTGCCGGGCAAAGGTGCCCTGAATGAGCATGTGTTGCTCGCCGTGCGCGATGTTCTGGCCGTCAATGGGGTTGAAATAGCTCTTCGTGTGGCACAAATAGTGCACCGCATCGAGCACGTTGGTCTTCCCACTGCCGTTGTCCCCGAGCAAGCAATTCACCTCTGCGCCGAAGGTCAAATCCGAACCTTCGTGGTTTTTGAAATGCAGCAAGTGAAGATGTTCGAGAACCATGATGCGAATTTCACTATTTTTGCCCGTCCTTGGACGTAAAATTTACAGAGAACGACAATCCTATGGCGAAGAAGACCAAGCCCGAAGACGATACCCTGCTCGACGTAGGGGAAGTGTACACGAAAACCGAGCGTTTCGTAGATGAGAATCGCAGCACCTTGACTTACGGCGTCGGTGGATTGGCGGTGTTGATTTTGGCCGTCATCGGTTACCAATCGTTCGTTGTTGGCCCCGCAGAAGCCTCTGCTGAAGTGGACGCATGGCGCGCTGAGAACTACTTCGAGATGGACTCCATGAGTCTCGCCGCCCTCGGTGATGGCTATGCAGCAGGCCTTGAAGAAGTCATGGCGGATCACGAAGGCACCGCTGTAGGACAGCGTGCGGCGTACCGCATGGGCATCTACTACCGCGATGCGGGTGATTTCGAAGGCGCCATCGCCGCATTCGAAGAAGTGAACGTCGGCGACGACGTGGTTCAGGTCCTCGCGGCCGGCAACATCGGTGACTGCTGCGTGGAATTGGCCGATTATGATGCTGCCCAAGCAGCCTTCAACGAAGCCATCTCATTGGCGTCTTCCAGCATGGCTGAGGACGTGTTGGCCCCCATGTTCTTGTACAAAGGTGCCCTCGTTGAAATCGAGTTGGGAAACAACGCCCAAGCCAAGAAGCGCCTCGACCGCATCGTGGAAGACTACCCCACCAGCCAACAGAAAAACGCCTCTGAAGCACTCGCAGCCTCATTGGCCGAAGGGTAACGCCCATGGCTACTGCCGGTAAGAATTTAAGTTTGTACGACGCAGCTCAGCTGCCCAACGGTGCCCGCTATCGAGTGGGCATTGTTGTTTCCGCGTGGAACGCCGAGATCACCCATGCCCTGCGCGATGGAGCCCTCGAAGTACTGCGCGCTGCAGGCGTCGCGGCCGACAACACGCCCGTCCACGAAGTGCCCGGAGCTTTTGAGCTCCCCCTTGGCGCCCAGTGGCTCATGGAAACCGACCAACCTTGCGATGCGGTGATCGCCATTGGCACCGTTATCCGCGGCGAAACGGCCCATTTTGACTACGTCTAGAAAGCGGCGAGCGAAGGCATCCTTCGGGTAGGCCTCGACACCGGCAACCCCACCATTTTTTGCGTCCTCACCGACGATACCATTGAGCAGTCCCGCGCACGATCGGGCGGTGAACACGGCAATAAAGGCGTAGAAGCAGCCGTGGCCTGCTTGCAGATGCTCGACCTCAAATCCACCCTTTACGGCGGCTAACCCATGGGTGCAACCCGTGCGGACATACTCGGAAAGCATCCGCTGCGCCTGATTCTGCTCGTCGGATTGGCCCTGCGAATCCTTGCTGCCTTCAACTCACCGGGCTACCTCATGCACGACGACCATTTCCTCGTCGTGGAAACGGGCGCCTCCTGGGCGGTGGGTGAGGATTACAACAACTGGATGCCTTGGTCACAGCGTGCCAACGGCATCGAAAACCCAACTCCACACCAAGCCAACCTCGCTTACGCCGGCATCGTGAGCGGATACTTCAGGGTCTGCAATGCAGTTGGCTTTGTGCATCCAGCGCAGCAAATGCTTCTCCTGCGATTGCTTCATGGATTGTTCAGCCTACTCATAGTGGCGCTGGGGTTCCGCATAGCTGAAAAACTGGGAGGTGAACGACCAGCTCGCTGGACCGGATGGGCACTGGCTACCTTTGGCTTTCTTCCCATGCTCGGCGTTCGGCAACTGGTCGAAATGGTCTGCATTCCCCCGTTGTTGTGGGCCACATGGGTGGTTTTACGCTCCGAACGGAGAACGTGGCAGACCTGGGCACTGGCGGGAATCGGAATCGGAATCGCAACTGCCCTGCGCTACCAATGCGGTGTATTCGGATTGGGCTGGGTGGTTGCTTTGCTGGTGCATGAACGCAAATGGCAACAGGCCGTTCTCAACAGCGCCATCATGGGCTGTTCTGCGGTGGTGACGTTTGCCCTCGGCCAACTCCAAGACGTCTTGATTTGGGGCGAGCCGTTCGCGCAGTTGCGGGCTTACATCGAATACAACTCGACACACGCCGGCTCCTATCCGCAGGGTTTTTGGCACCAGTATGTCTGGGTGGTTTTGGGGCTGCTGATCCCGCCCTTTTCGCTGGCGTGGGTTTATGGAACGGCACGAGAAGTCAAACACCACGCGCTGCTGGTTATACCGCCTTTGGCCTTCTTCATTTTCCACAGCGCCTTTCCCAACAAACAAGAACGCTTCATTCTTCCTGCCGTTCCATTCATCATCACCGCAGGGAGCATCGGTTGGCATGCCTTCATCGGGAGCTCGGGGTTTTGGCAACGTCGAACGCGGCTGCATCGCGGCTTGGTCGTCGCTGGTTTGGTGTTAAGCCTTGGAGCAGGAATCGGGTTGTGCTTCGTTCAGCCCAAAAAGTCCCGGGTGGACGCGATGACTGCGCTTTATAATCGCGGCGACCTTGAGAATTTCCTCATCGTACATGCTGAAGGAGGCGCCTTGCCTCCGCAGTTTTACAGCGGTTCGTGGAACAAATACTGGACGAGCGACCTCAGCACCGATGCGGCCAACCACCGGCAGGTCATGTGCAACAGCCCGCGTTACACCTTTCCCAATTACATTGTCTTCTCCGGCGACCGACTACTCGGAGAGGCGGTGGAGCAATACAAGAGCATCTACCCTTCGATGGAATACGTAGAGCAAGTTCCACCCAGCCGATGGGACCGCTTGCTCGCTGCTCTTAACCCACACAACAACTTTGAGCGCATACTGATTTACCGCATCGACCCGGCCGTCGAGTGCGAAACACGGTGAACGTTGAGGGTTCCGTATTTTCGCGGAAAGCGACTTGAAACCATGAACCGAATTCTCCTGACTCTTTCTTTGTTGATTTTCACCTGCGCAACTGGCGCTGCCCAATACCCGGGATGGCAGCAAGCGGTAGATTACACGATGGACATCACCGTGGACACTGCTGCCCACCAATACAGTGGCTCCATGAAAGTGGTGCTCCGCAACAACAGCCCGGAATCGCTTGACAAAGCGTACTTCCACCTGTTTTTCAACGCGTTTCAGCCCGGCAGCATGATGGACGTGCGTTCGCGCACCATCAATGATCCGGACCGCCGGGTGGGTTCGCGCATTTTTGAACTGCCTGAAGATGAATGGGGATGGATTGAAGTGGCTTCGCTCCGTGTCAACGGGAAGCCGGTGGCCTTTGAGCACGATGGCACCCTGCTCGATGTCACCCTCAACAGCGCCATCAACGCCGGCAAAAAAGCCACGTTTGAAATGGAATGGACGGCGCAGGTGCCGCGCCAGATTCGCCGAAGTGGTTGGATGAACAATGAAGGCGTCGAATACTCGATGACCCAATGGTACCCGAAGCTCTGCGAATACGACCACGACGGTTGGCACACCGAGCCGTACATCGGCCGGGAATACCACGGCATCTGGGGTGACTATGACGTGACCATCCAGCTCCCTGCCCGCTATGAAGTCGGCGGTACTGGCGAACTCAACAGAAGCCTTGAAGATGCCCGAGCCACCGGCACGTGGCGTTTCACAGCGGAGGACGTGATTGATTTCGCCTGGGCAGCCGACCCCGATTACGTCCACATCACCGCTATGGCTGGCGATGTGACGTTGAACTTCTACAACCAGCCCAACGCCGAGTACGATGAGAACTGGGCCGCCCTACCGGAATACACGGCCAAGGCCATGGCCTTTCTCAGCGACCTCATTGGTCCCTACCCCTACCCGCAATACTCGGTCATCCAGGCCGGCGACGGCGGCATGGAGTACCCGATGGCCACGCTCATCACAGGGCAACGCAGCCTCCGCAGCCTCGTTGGGGTGACCGTCCACGAAATGGCCCACTCGTGGTTCCAAGCGGTGCTGGCCACCAACGAGAGCCTGTACGAGTACATGGACGAAGGCATGACCAGCTACGCTACCGAATTGTGCATGCGCCACCTCTTCGTAGGTCCGGGCAGCGACGATCCACCGCATCAAGGTTCGTTTTCGAGTTACATCAGCCAAGCACTCAGCGGCAACGAAGAGCCGTTGATTACCCACGCCGACCACTACCAAACCAACCGTGCCTACGGCGTGGGAGCGTATTCCAAAGGCGAAACCCTGCTGGCGCAATTGGCCGCCGTTATGGGACCTGAACTCCGCGATGAAGGGTTGAAGGCGTATTTCCGCGATTGGAAATTCAAGCACCCCGGGCCGAACGATTTCAAGCGCAGCATGGAAAAGGTGTGCGGGTTTGATTTGGATTGGTACTTCCAGTACTTCATCCACACGACGCACCAAATCGATTACGCCATCGACCGCGTGGCCGAGGGCGAAGAGACGACGATCATCGAATGCTCGCGCATTGGCGCCATGCCGATGCCACAAAATATCACCGTGACGTATACCGACGGCAGCGCCACGACGTACGTGGCCCCTTTGGTGATGATGCGCGGCCACCGCCCCTTGGCAGAAGGTGAGGCGTTGTTGCCGGATTGGCCATGGACACACCCTACGTATTCATTCGACGTGCCAACCGAAAGCGGAATCGCCTCCGTCGAACTCGATGCGGCGCGCCAAATGGCCGACGTGGACCGTTCGAACAACCGCGTGGAATTTGACCCTGAAATCAAGCGCCTGTTCGAGCGCAATCGCTAATCCCCGCGCATGCTCGCAACGCTCATCCACGACCAAGCCACTTGGGTCAAATGGCTGGTGTTCCTACTGGCCATTGGCCTGTTGGTCACCCTCTCGCCCATCACTCCGTTCACCACGGAAGACGGCATTCCCATCACGCTGCAATCCTTGCTCGTGGTCTTTCTGCCCATTCTACTCGGATGGCGCATTGGGGTCGCGGCCGTTGTGGTCTACCTGATTATTGGCGGCTTAGGGGCTCCTGTATTTTCTTACGGGACCTATGGATGGGATCGATTCACAGGCAGTTCAGGGGGCTTTTTGTTGGCCTTTCCCATCGCGAGCTTGCTCGCGGGGTACGCCATGGAACAGTTCCAGAACACCAAATCTGTTTTGATCGGCGCCTTGCTTCTTTTCGCTGGCCAATTCATCATACTCGGTCTCGGCCTCTTCTGGTACCGAGCCATCATCCCCGTTGAAGAGTCCATGCTGGCCTCGTTGGAGCGCTTGCTTCCGGGGCTGTTCATCAAAACCGCATTTGGCGGATTGGCACTCGTGCTCATTCAGCGTTTGGTCGCTGCCGCCCTCAAATCCCGAAACGTATAAATCCCATGAATACCATGCGCCTATCCTTCCTTGTTGGAGGCGTCTTCGCCCTGTCAGCCGTTCTGGCCAGCTGCGGCAACGAAGCCCCGGCCGACTCGGCCAAAACCCAAGCCATTCTTGACATGAAACGAGCCACCGACCACCACAGCTACAGCCGACCCGAGGAGGCGGTTGTCACCCACTTGAACTGGAACGCCGCCGTCGATTTTGACACCCGCGTCATCACGGCAACTGCGACGTACGATATCGAGGCAGCCGCAGACGCCGAGCGCATCATCTTCGATTGCACCGATTTGACCATCCAAGCGGTGCGCGTGGACGGCGAGGCCGTGGACTTTGAACTGGGTCCGGCCCAGCGCTTCATCGGACAACCGCTGAGTTTTCCGGTGAACGGCGAGAGCCGACAGGTCAGCATCGACTACCAGAGTTCGCCGGAGGCCGGTGCACTGCTGTGGGTCGAAGGCGACAACCCCTTCCTCTTCACACAGAGCCAAGCCATCTTGGCGCGTACGTGGATTCCGTGCCAAGACTCCCCCGGCATTCGCTTCACATACGAGGCGCACGTAGACGTGCCCCAAGGCACCATAGCGCTGATGAGCGCGACCAACCCCAGTGTGCAATCAGCTGACGGCCATTATGATTTCCGCATGGACCAGAAGATTCCATCTTATCTGTTGGCACTGGCCGTGGGGAATGTGGAGTTCCGAAGCGTCGGTGAACACACGGGCGTGTATGCGGTGCCGGAACTCATTGAAGCTGCCGCGTATGAATTTGCCGAAATGGAGGATTTGCTCGTGGCAGCAGAAAACCTCTACGGCAAGTACGCTTGGGAGCGCTACGACCTGCTCGTGTTGCCTCCGGCCTTTCCGTTTGGCGGCATGGAAAACCCGCGGTTGACGTTCGCCACGCCAACCATCATCGCCGGCGACCGCAGCTTGGTTTCCCTCGTAGCCCACGAATTGGCCCACAGCTGGAGCGGCAACCTCGTCACCAATGCGACATGGGACGACTTCTGGCTGAACGAGGGCTTCACGGTTTACTTTGAGCAGCGCATCATGGAATCGGTTTACGGCCGTGACGTATCCGAGATGTTGGCCACGCTCAGCTACCAAGGGTTGGTCGATGAAGTTGACGCCATCATGGACTTGAATCCCGATGACACCCACCTGAAGTTGCACCTGCAAAACCGTGATCCCGACGACGGGTTGACCGCCATCGCTTACGACAAGGGCTACTTCTTATTACGCCGCATCGAAGAGGTCGTCGGACGCGAAACTTTCGACAGTTTTCTGAAGACCTACTTCGCCACGCACGCATTCTCGGTTATGGACACCGACCGCTTCATCAACTACCTCACGTCGGTGCTGCTCACTTCAGATGAACTGCAGGCTGCTGTGGACTTGGACGCATGGATTTTCGGCCCAGGATTGCCTGACAACTGTCCGACCGTCAGCTCTGCACGCATTGAGCGCGTGGACGCCGCATTGGCCGATTGGGAAGCGGGTACAACAGCGACCAGCGACCTGCCTTGGAACGAGTGGGCCTACCAGGAGCGGTACCGTTTCCTCTCCAACTTGAACGACGCTACTGCCCCCGAACGCCTGGCGGAACTCGACGCAGCGTGGGGCATTTCATCCACAGGCAACAACGAAGTTTTGTTCGCGTGGCTCGAGCAGAGCATCCGAAGCCAATACCAACCATCGTATGCACGGTTGGAAACGTTCCTCGTGGAGATTGGCCGACGCAAGTTCCTGACGCCCCTGTACAAAGCGATGGTCGATACGGACCAGAAAGCGATGGCGGATGCCATTTACACCAAGGCCCGTCCAAACTACCACAGCGTATCCACGGGGACCATGGATGAATTGCTTGCACGGAGCGAGTGACTCTGAAGACTTGAGAACAAAAAAGCCCGGGCCGATGGCCTGGGCTTTTTCATGTCCGGTCGGTGCGGTTAGCGCGTCACCAAGACCGAACCGGTGATTTCTTTGCGTTCCGCGGGATTGCTCAGGCTGTACACAACCACGCTGTAGTAGTACAGTCCGTCTTGGGCAAAATGCTCCGAATCCTCATTGGCGGGTCCGTACCACACTTCGTTGATGTCGTTGGTCTCAAACACAAGGTTGCCCCAGCGGTTGACAATCCGCATTTCGAAGCGATTAGGATCGAGGTCGGCGCCTTGAACGAAGAAGGCATCGTTGACCCCGTCGTTGTTCGGCGTGAACGCTGTCGGTATATACAAGACAAACATGTCTTGAATCTCAATGATGCGGGTGATTTGAGAACTGCAGCCGTTCTCATCTGTGACCACCAGGGTAACCGGGTAATCACCTCCTACGTCGATAGGGAAGGTGAAATCCGGGTGCGGCATGTCGGACGTACCCAACCCGTTGATGCTGTCAAACAACCAGTACCAGTCGACCACGTTCGAACTATTGACCGCTTCGAACTGAATCTCGGTGTCGGGGACACGCGTCGGCTGCGGCGATGCTGTGAAGCCTACGAATGGTGGCGTGTAAACCTGCAAGTAGTTCGGCTGGAAATTGGTGTACTCGCACCCAATCAGTGACGTAATGTTGAATGTGATGTCGTATCCACCAGGGCTCAAGTACGCGTGAGCGGGGTTGGCTTCGTAGCTCAGTTCCCCGTCACCGAAGAACCATTCTGTTTGCGAAATCAGCGCAGGATCCACGAGGCTCTCGAATTGGAATACTCCGGGAACGCATGCTTTGGTCGTATCCGAGCTAAATGCAGCCGGTATTGGCGTTTCAATGGTGACCGTCTCGCACGAAGTGACCGCCGGCGATTCACAGTTGTCCGTCAGCGAAACGCAATACGTACCCGTTGCTGCAGGATAGTCCACCCAGTACGGATCGTTCGATCCCGTTGCCGCGTTTTCCCATGTCCAATTGAAGGTGTAGCCTGTCCCGCTTCCACCGCTAAAGCCTGTGGCTTCCAATTCCGCGAAGGCACCACCACAAATTAATTCAGGAGCTTCCAAACTCACGCTCAGGGAATCGTAGACCTGGACCGTGACGGATTGCGGCTCCGAGAGGCAGCCATTCTCGTCCGTGGCGAATACCTCGTAGTCCGTGTCCTCGACAGGGTTCACCGTCTGCATGTCGCCCGTGCCCAGGCCGTTGTCCCAGGTGTAGGTCCATTCGCCCAGTGGATCCATGTCCGAGCTAACATCCAGCACCGCATAACCATTGATGCAAATCGTTGGGTCAGGCGTAATATCGAAATCCATCGGGGGTGGCGGACTCAAAACAATGTCCATGTAATAAACGCAACCGCCCGTGTCGCTCAATTCCAATTCATAGGTACCGGATACGAGGTTGTCAATCACATCAAGTCCCCCATTGGACTCAACGGACTGAACGAGGGTTCCGCCTTCCGACAATGTCAACGTCCAAGGTCCTTCTGCCGGCGGTTCATTGATATCAACTGCCACGTAGCCATCCGTCAACAAACAAGATGGCTCTTCAAAATCCACACTGTACTCAAATCCAGGAATGACGGACACTACGTCTTCCGTTCCACAGTACGGCATACCAACGGGCTCCACCAAAAGCGTGTACTCGATGGGTTGGCCGTCAAAAGCCGTGACGGTCGGATTCGGGCTGAAGGGATCGTCCAAGTACGTCGGTGGGTCCCACGTCCAATTGTATCCGCACTCAACCTGACCGCCACACGATACGCAGTAATTCATTTCCTCAACCGTGCCATCAGAGCATGATCCCCAGCCATCGGAAGTAATCACAATCGTTATGCAACCTTCTGGGTTGGTGGCGGTAAAGGTTTGTCCTGTGAGGTCTCCATCGAGGTTTGCCAAGAGCGGCGCGGTATCTGAATCGCCATCGAAAATGGTCACAGCATCCCAAAAGGCCTGCACCTCGCCGCTGCTGAAGTCGATGGTCATCATGGTGCCGTCGCCCGGATTGTCCGGGCAGTAGGTGAATACTGAGTACTCATTCGGTCCATAGCAGTAGTTTACACTGCCTTCGGAAGCCGAACATGAGGATTCCTCTCCTCCCACAAAAGCACCCTCAAGCTGCACGGGGTCTTGGCAAAAGATTTGATCCATGCCCGCTGTTACTGAGTTGCCCAAACCAGGGATAACTTCAACCACGACTGTGGTGTCCCACGTACAGCTGAAGTTGTTCGTGACTGTGTAAACGAATTCATATTCACCAGGCGTGTCGAACATCAAGTCCACATAGTCCGCCTCGGTGTCAATCGACTCCACGCCATAGGTGGAGGAGCTAACCTGCCAGTAACTTGAGTCCATGTCCGCACCGATGGTCGGTGTAAACGTCGTAACACCCGGGACAATCTCGGGATTAAAATCAATGCCCCATTCGAACAAGAAGCCGTTGTCTGCGCCCCATTGGTCGATCACCTGGAACGTCCAGATACCATTCAGTGGACAGCCGACAAAATCACAGATATCACCGCACAGACCATACTCACCAGTGGGGATGGTGTTGCCGGTAACGTCGGGGTTGTCCGCATCGTCCAGGAGGTATTCTCCGTCCTCAGTGAACGTGTACCAGTAACCTACACCGGGATTGGGAGTTGTACCGTCGAAATCATCGGGTTCGCCGAGGTAATAGCCGTTGAGGTCGTTCCCTCCGCTGCAATCGTCGGCACCGGCGTTGTTGTTCTCCATGATCAGCACCTGCGTTCCATCAGGACATTCTACTTGAATGGTCAAGTCACCCACAAAGGAGTGCTCCATAAGTGCATTGATGCCGAGCAGATCATCGCAATCGTCCAAGGTTTGACCGTCATCGAAAAAGTCGATGTACAATTCTGATTCGAACCACGCTCCTGTGGCGTCCGGCATAGGCAGTTCTTCGGACACGGCCAAGGGTGGCAGTGCCGTCCATGTAATACTCTGGACCGGATTGCCATCCAACAAACCGGGGGATTCAGTGCACAGCGGCGAACTGAATTCAGCGTTGAAGATGGGAATGGTACTGACCAGTACCTGATAGACTTCAAGGTTGACACTGGTGCAGTTGTTTTCGTCTGCAACCACCAACGAAACCAAATACTCCCCCGGTTCTTCGTACGAGTGTGATGTCAACGGATTTGTGGTGGAATCAACGGTGCCGTCGCCCCAGTTCCAAATCCAGTATTCCAGATCCACGCCATCCCCAATGGAACTGCTGCCATCGAATGAAACTTCTTGGCCAGGGCATACCCCAACGCTCGGTTGCCCCGGCTCAAACGGCTCAGGATCGGTCATATCATACCCTGACTCCGGATAAGTACACGGGGTAACACATGCGATGGTGCCCACCCAACCTGCAGCACCTGCAGTAGCGCCGTTGTTGGAATTGAAGACAAACGTCAGACAGCCCGTGGGGTTAAACGTCGACGCGGTGAAGCTAACCCCTAGCAAGCTATTGTTGGTGCCGGCCCCGACCATCTCCGCACTCGTGTCATCGCCATCAAAAACGTACAAAACGTCGTTGTTGTTTGGGTTGGCGTTCGTTTGCAAATCGAAGGCGAGGAAGACCACTTGGATGGCATCCCCGTCCGTCTCAGGACAAATGGTGATGGTGTAATCTTGGTCAGTGTAGGGGCCTCCATCCACAGCTCCTAGGATACCATCGTCATAGAAAAATCCGTCGCAGATGACGACTTCACCGCCAGCGCTGATTTGAATGTCCTCCTGAGCCTCCAGTTTGTCTGTAGCAAAGATCAGCATGGAAGCCAAGCTCAGGATACCTGCAGACAGTCTGCGAAACGTTGTTGAGCGTTTTGGAGTGTAAAGACGAAATGCCATGAAAAGATTAGTCAATGGTGTTAAAGTAGGAACACAAAAAACACACAAGGGTTGCATCCGTAAAGTACGCAATCGCATCCGGTTGGCAACCGTAAGGGCCTTGAATTACCCCTTCTTTACTCGCCGTCAATCAACACCTCATCGACGAAGAGGTGCTTCTCTCCAGTTGGCGTCTCGGTCACAAGTTTCCAGGTGTACTTCTTCCCAATCTCAGCCGAGCCTCCGCTTGCCAATTCACCTCGCCATGGCCGACGTGTGTTGGACGTTTCAAATACCTGCTCGTCACCGTCCCAAATGGTCAATTCCCACTTGCCATCGAAATCCATCAACATGAGCGGCATGAATGTATCATAGCGACCATCGCCGTCGGGCGAAAACAGGGCCGGCGCAATGGCCTCCTTTCTCGAGCCCAGATGGATGTCCTCCATTGCAATGTCTTGGCAGCCAAACTTGTTGCTGGCAACGAGGTTCACATGGTAAGCACCTGGGATTTCGAGCACAGCCTGCGCTTCTTGCACCCCCTCTTGCTCAAGCAACCACGTGCTGCTGCTCGCATCTGCTGTCTCGTCGATCAAGTGGACGCGCGCTTGATTGGAGGTTGCTTCAAAAAACTCCCAATCCATTTCAGCCTCGGGCTTCGGTCGCACAACAATCATGTTCTCTACAGTTCGTGTGCGGATCATGCCATCGCCATGTGCACGAACGGAAACCGTGATGTCATAGGATCCCGCATAGTCGTAGACGTGCGTGGGCGCCATTTCTTGGGAGAAACCGCCATCACCGAAGTTCCAGAGAACAGATCCCTCTTGATCCAGACCACTCAAGGCAAAGGTAACCTCCGTTCCGGCGCACGCTTCTTGCACACTGGCGGTCATTGCATTCAGTGCTGCATCCAACCGCTCCTCAGCGCTCATCGGCTGGGACGCTTCGGCAGGCGCCTCCACGCTCATTGTTTGAACGGCTGACGCTTGTGACTCGAACTCATCCGCCACGGAGCCCGTGGCTAGTAGATTGTTCGCCTCCACGGCATGTGCTTCATTGCTGGCAGGCGCGGGTGCTTTCACGGTAAGGCTGGGCAAATCCACGATGAACGTATTGGACGTTCGGGCACCGGCAGATGCACGCAAATCGCGTTCATCTCCTGCAGGTGAGAAGAGCGACGAGGCGGTACCGGAAGCATCGTTCGAAGCTGCCTCACCCCCGTGTCCATCCACCACCGCAATATTACTGGACCCTCCTGCCTGCTCCTCGTCAAGGAGCGTCGGTGTCATCACCCAGAGTGCCATGCCCGCTGCAATGGCGGTGGCTCCCGCTGCGATGCGTTGTGCATTGCGCATGCGGCGCTGCATTTCGTCGGAGGCACCTGAATTCAATGCATCCAAATCCTGCTTCATTCGCCCCCAATCCCCGGTCACCTCAGGCTCAAAGCCCCGGAAGCTGTTTTTCAATTGATTTAACCAGTTCAAGTTTTCGCTCATTTCGCAAATTTCAATTCGTTCTCACCGAACAAAATGCGTTTGACATTCCGCTTGGCTTTGGCAAAATTCGATTTTGAGGCCCCCACTGAAATTCCGAGTTGTTCAGCAATTTCTTGGTGGCTGTAATTGTCAAAGACGTAGAGGTTGAAGACCGCCCGGTACGACGGAGACAACTGCTCCATGGCATCGAGAATCTCTTGGACGGTGAATTCGCGCCCAGTTTCTTCCTCCTCTTCTTGCACACCAACCAACACTTCGAGGTGTTCGTCGTCTGTGGCATCCATTCGATCGGCTTTCACTTTTCGAATGGCGTCAATGGCCGTGTTGACCATGATGCGTCTCATCCAACCTTCAAAAGAACCTTTCGAAGTGTACCCTTCGATGTTGGTGAACACCTTGAGGAACCCTTCTTGCACCATGTCTTGGACGCGATCTGTGTCTTTGGAATACCGCAAACACACACCAAACATCAACCGGTAGTAGCGATCGAAAACCCACTGTTGGGACAGCCTGTTTCCGTTCTTGCACCCTTCGATGTGTTGACGTAATTCGTTTTCAGACATGGCTTCCGCCATTGATTAGACGGCATCTTCGTGGCAAGGTTGCCTCACGCACCCCCGCTGATGTACAAGGTACGTTAAAATCCCTCAGGCGTCTGAAACGCGCTGCACGGCTGTGGCCGGAAGAATTACCTTTGCCCCATGCGAATTGTCGTGGGCCTTTCCGGTGGAGTGGATTCAAGTGTGGCGGCGTGGCTACTGCAGCAAGCAGGCCACGAAGTCATCGGCATCTTCATGCGCAATTGGCACGACGAATCCGTGATCATCGACAACGAATGTCCATGGATCGATGACGCGAACGACGCCATGCTCGTTGCGTCTCACCTCGGCATCCCATTCCAAGTCCTCGACCTTTCCGCTCAATACAAGGAGCGCATTGTGGACTACATGTTCGAGGAGTACGCTGCAGGTCGGACCCCGAATCCAGATGTGTTGTGCAACCGCGAAGTCAAGTTTGACTTGTTCCTCGAGTCTGCCCTTGAATTAGGGGCGGAAGGTGTAGCGACCGGCCATTACTGCCGCAAGGAAACGCTCGAGGTGGACGGACAGGTGACCCACCGGTTGCTCGCGGGCGTTGACACCAACAAAGACCAGAGCTATTTTTTGTGCCAACTGACCCAAGCCCAACTCGAAAAGGCGCATTTCCCCATTGGGGAATTGACCAAGCCTGAAGTGCGAAGGTTAGCGGAGGAAATTGACTTGCCCACGGCCAATAAGAAGGACAGCCAAGGACTCTGCTTTATCGGGAAAGTGCGGTTGCCGGATTTTCTCCAGCAACAATTGGAACCCAAAACCGGCGACATCATCGAAATTGACGCTGCACTTGCGCGAGCTGCCGTTGCAGAGAGAACCGATGCTTCAGTGCCGGTGCACTGGAATCCAGACGATGGGTTTTGTGTCGGGCAACACAACGGCGCCCACTTTTTTACCGTTGGCCAGCGCAGAGGAATTCAGGTAGGCGGTAAACCCGAACCCCTGTTCGTCCTCGAAAAAGATGTGGAGCGCAACTTGCTCTTTGTGGGACAGGGCGAAAACCATCCCGGACTGTTGCGGCATGCCCTTCGCATTCATGCAGAGGAAGCGCATTGGGTCCGGCCAGACCGGGAATTGGCCATCGGAGAAAGTGCGGAGGCGCTGCAAGTGCGCATTCGGTACCGGCAGCCCTTTCAAGCGGCTACCATCACCCGGCACAAAACACATTACGAAATTGCTTTTGCACAGCCACAATCGGGCGTAGCCGCCGGGCAATTTGCGGCGTGGTACGATGGAGACGAATGCATCGGCTCCGGAGTCATTGCATCTTGATAAAAACCCGCCCTTACTCGGAGCGGTCGATGTGTTCAGCCACCTGGTAATCGTGGCGCTTCGTGTCGTTGCGCGACGTCATCTCTGCGAGGAATCCCGTCAAGAAAAACTGTACGCCAATCACCATGCCTGTCAACGACACGTAAAATGCCGAGATCTCGGTGATGTTGCGCGAAGGATTTCCCTCCAAAATGGAAATGAGCTTCCCGACCGCAATCCAAGAGAACCCGGCCAAGCTCGCAAGGAACATCACAATGCCGAGTGCCCCGAAAAAGTGCATGGGCTTGCGCGAAAACCGCGACATGAAGCCGATGGTCATCAAGTCCAAAAATCCGTTGATGAACCGTTCCAAGCCAAACTTCGATGAGCCGTACTTGCGGGCCTGATGCTGGACCACTTGCTCTCCAATGCGATCGAATCCAGCGCTCTTTGCCAAAATGGGGATGTACCGGTGCATTTCACCTTGCACTTCAATGGCCTTAACGACTTCGAGTCGGTAAGCCTTGAGTCCGCAATTAAAATCGTTCAACTGGATGCCGCTTACCCAGCGCGTGGCGGCGTTGTAGAGCCGCGTGGGAATGGTCTTGCTGAGGGGGTCGTGGCGTTTTTTCTTCCACCCGCTTACGAGGTCAAATCCATCCTCGATGATTTTGCGTTCCAATTCCGGAATTTCTTCAGGCGAGTCTTGCAAATCGGCATCCATGGTAATGACAACGCGACCTTGTGCCGATTTGAAACCGAGTTGGAGTCCGGCGCTTTTGCCGTAGTTGCGAGCCATCCGAATGCCCACCACCCGTGCCGGATCCGCTTGCGACAATTGCGATACAATCTTCCACGAATCGTCCCGGCTCCCGTCGTCCACGAAGATGACCTCATAGGAGCGGCCCTTCAACACGCGATCAATCCAAGCTTTGAGCTCAGGCAAGCTCTCCTCCTCGTTATAGAGCGGTACGACAATGGACAGGTCAATCATTCAAAATTCTCCTTTGGTTGCCCCTTACGCTATCTCGTGCTGTTTTGTTTCAAAACTGAGACGGATCCGAACGCTTCATAATCGCCCCAACGATGAGCGATACAACGCCCCAAAAAAGCAAACCCAACGCCCAGCTCAACACCTGTCCCGCGGGCTTCATCGCCCATTCCATATCAGTAAGCATGCCCTCGACTTGGTCTTCTGGCACCATGCTAAACACACCAGACGTCTCGAGTTCTTGCATGGTAAAGGCCATCATTTTGGAACTCAACTCCGGGTCAATGATGGAACCCAACACCACATCCATGCCCAACCCCAAAAAGGTCGTGGTCGCAGCAGCCACCAAGGCCGCCATAAACGCCTCGCCAAACGTGAATGCGCCATCTACTGCCTTGCGCTCCATGGCACACGCCATGAACATGCCGGCAACGACAAGCACCAATTGACCGAAACCTACCCAGCCACTTGTCATGGCTTCAATTCCGAGCAGGTAGGCGACCAACTTCAACACGACCAGGATGACACCGGCGGCCGCGCCTTGTTGAAGGGATTGCATGGGGATTTTCATGCCCACAAGGTAGTGCAACGCAGAAATTCATGGTATCTTTGCGCGGGGCAAGTCTCCTACGACCAGCTCCCGTCAACTCCCCCAGGGCCGGAAGGCAGCAAGGGTAGACGGTTGTAGCGGTGCGATAGGAATCGCTTGCCCTTTTTTCTTTCCTTCGATTTTTCACTACCTCTGCACTGTGAACGACTCCAGCATCCAACCCATTCAGAAGATCCTGGTCGCCAATCGCGGAGAAATCGCTTTACGCGTCATGCGTACCGCAAAAGAAATGGGCATCGCCACTGTGGCTGTCTATTCCGATGCCGACCGAAATGCCACCTTTGCACGGTACGCCGACGAGGCGATCCACATCGGACCAGCGCCCTCCTCGGAAAGCTACCTCGTCGCATCGAAAATCATCGATGCCGCGCGCAACACCGGCGCCGACGCCATCCACCCGGGATACGGCTTCTTATCCGAAAACGCCGCCTTTGCGGCTGCGGTCGAAGAAGCGGGCATCCGTTTCATCGGCCCTCGCCCCCATGCGATTGAAACCATGGGCTCCAAATTGGCCGCAAAAGAAACGGTCAAGCCGTTCGACGTTCCGCTGGTGCCGGGCACAGACCACCCCGTGAATACGCCGGAGGAAGCACGCCAAGTAGCCAACCGCATCGGCTATCCCTTGCTCATCAAGGCCAGTGCCGGTGGCGGCGGTAAGGGCATGCGCATCGTTCGCGAAGACGCCGAACTGGAAAACAGCTTTGAACGGGCTGTATCAGAAGCGGTCAATGCTTTTGGCGACGGAGCTGTTTTCATTGAGCGGTTCGTCACCTCCCCCCGTCACATCGAAATCCAAATCCTCGCGGACACCCACGGCAACGTTGTGCACCTGTTTGAACGCGAGTGCAGCATCCAACGCCGTCACCAGAAAGTCGTCGAGGAAGCACCTTCGGCCGTCTTGACACCCGAACTACGTGAGGCCATGGGCAACAGCGCCATTGAAGTGGCCAAAAGCTGCGATTACGTCGGGGCCGGCACCGTAGAGTTCTTGCTCGACGACCAGATGCGGTATTATTTCTTGGAAATGAATACGCGCCTCCAAGTGGAGCACCCCGTGACCGAGTGCATTGCCAACGTCGATTTGGTCCGCGAGCAAATTCGCATCGCCGAGGGGCACCCGCTGTCGTTTTCCCAAGACGACCTCAGCATCCGAGGCCACGCCATTGAAATCCGCGTATACGCTGAGAATGCCCGGGCGGGCTTCCTCCCCGACACCGGAACTTTGCACCGTTATGCCCCGCCGACGGGTCCAGGCTTGCGGGTCGAAGATGGCGTGGAAGAGGGCCAAGACATCCCAATTCATTACGATCCCATGCTGTCGAAACTCGTTGTGCATGCCCCCAATCGGGATGCCGCCATCGACCGGTGCATTCGTGCCATCGATGAATACGAAGTCTCCGGGGTGTACACGACGTTGGATTTTGGTCGCTTCGCCATCGACCACGAAGCCTTCCGCTCTGGAAAATTCGACACGCACTTCGTCGACGCCCACTTCACGCCCGACGTCCTCCAACGGGACAGTGACCTGACGGATGCGGAAGTCGCCGCGCTTACAGCGGGGCTTTTGGGTAAAACCGCACCCGGCAGAACAGCATCAGCCCCCACGGGCGCTGGGCGATCGCCATGGCGTAAACGCGCCCAGGCCTAAGCGAACCAGCGCGCATTCAATTGCGCCAATCCTTCTGACGCCGCACAAGGCCATGCCGTAGCGTTCGGCACGTCCAGCACATCAGCCGCAGGATCAATTACGTGCAAGGGAACGCCCGGCGCGGATTCAAAGGCCAGCTGCGCCGCGGGATACACTTGCAGGGAGGTGCCTATAACCAGCACGCAGTCCGCTTGCTTGACCAACGGAAATGCCTCGGCCATTTTGGGAACCGCCTCTCCAAACCACACGATGTGGGGCCGCAACGGATAGCCCGTCGGACAGCGGTCGGACGTTTTCATCTCCCAATGATTCAAGGGATAGGCCTCCGCACTCGGTCCACAACTCCGCGCTTTGGATAGTTCTCCGTGCAGATGCAGCACGTGTTCGGAACCCGCGCGTTCGTGCAGGTCGTCCACGTTTTGGGTGATGATCTGAACGTGCATGCGGTCCTGCCATGCGGCGAGCTGGTGATGGCCCGCGTTGGGCTCGGCTTCCCACACGGCTTTTCGCCGCTCGTTGTAAAACCGGGTAACCAACTCCGGGTTGCGATCCCATGCCGCTGGCGTGGCCACGTCTTCGACCCGGTGGCCTTCCCACAGCCCGCCTGCACCACGGAAGGTCGCAATGCCGCTTTCTGCACTCATGCCAGCGCCGGTCAGCACCACCAAATGTTCAGGGACGTTCATCGCTCCAAATTACGCAAACGGCCTCAGGTCTTTGGGCTATCTTTGACTTCCATGAGTCAACGGCATTTCATCATCTACGATTTGGAAGCCACGTGCTGGAGAAGCCGTGCGCCGAAACGGGTCGAGGTGATTGAGATTGGCGCTGTCAAGGTGAACGAGTCGCTCGACATCGTGGACGAGTTTTGTCTTTTTGTCAAGCCCACATTGCATCCTGAGATTTCAAAATTCTGTACGCAACTGACCAGCATCAGCCAATCCGACGTCGAACGCGCCCCGTTTTTTGACGAAGCCATTGAAGCGTTCGAGGACTGGATCGACCCCAAGGCGAGCCGCGCAGTGCTGATGAGCTGGGGGGAATTTGACAAGCGGCAGCTCCTCAGCGACGGCGACCTGCACGACATCGACCTGCCTTGGTTGCGGTACCACGCCTGCCTTCAACACCATTACAGCAAATGGAAAGGCAGCAAGAACCAAATTGGACTCAAATCCGCCATGGAACTCGAAGGACTCTCCTACTCCGGTACGCAGCACCGTGCCATTGAAGACGCCCGGAACATGGCCCGATTGTTTCAAGTCATCGCCGAACCGATGGAGTTGGTCAACCCTGAATGAACCGGCCGATGAGCGCGCTCTCAAACATCCGATTCTTGCTGCAACATGCCATCCGTGTGGAACTGCGCAACCGGCATGGCATCGCCGGCCTGCTGGTCTTTTCCGTCGCTGCGGTGTACACCTGCTATCAGGCAACCGGCACCCATGCCGAACAGGAAAGCTGGAATGCCTTGGCATGGGTGGTCTTGCTGTTCGCTGGGTTCAATGCCGTGTCGAAACCCTGGGCCGATGACGACGAGGGGGTGCGGGCGTTTTTGATCCATGCCGTCCAGCCTCAACACTGGCTGATTGCCCGCACGCTTTACTACATGGTGCTGCTGGGTACCGTCAACACCGTCACGTTTGCTGCCTTCCTGCTGTTCATGGGCATGGACCACCTGAGCGGGTGGACAGCCGGTCACTACTACGCTGGTGTCATGTTAACGAGCACAGCACTGGCCTCCCTGCTCGCCATGATCCAAACCTTGGCTTCACGCGCAGGCGGCGGCTTCAGCTTGATTGCGGTGCTCGGCCTGCCCCTAATCATCCCCGTGATTCTCGTTTCCACGCGGTACGGCAGCGATTTGATGCGCGGAATTGCATTCGGAGACACGGCCCATCACTTGCTTTTTTTGGCAACTTTATCTGCTGGGTTTTTCGCCCTTGGGTACATCCTCTTCCCTTACCTTTGGAGGGATTAAATGCGCATGATTCAACGCAGCTGGAAAATCGGGGGAATCGCCCTGCTCGCATACGTTTTCTGGACCACCTTTACGGTGCCATTGGGCCCGGGGTTGCTGGAATTCCGCGATCGGAACGAAGCCGCGTCAACCGACGGGATTACGAAGCGCATTGAGACGTATGAGCTCATTGGCCTCGGCACCCATTGGACGGTGCAGCCAGAAGAACTCCAACTTTTCATTCGCAAAGGCGATCAAATCACGCCGCTGCCTGTCATCGATGTCATTAACGACACCCATGCACATGCCGCGTTGCTTCTACCGGACACCCTTCCGTCAAAGGCCTGGGATGTGCTCGTCAACCACCCTGTCGACGGAACACTTTCCCTTCAAAACGGGCTCTTCGTAGACGGGTTCGTCGTGGATGAATCGGCACGACTGCCTCGGCCACAACTCGAAGAGCGAACCGCGGACCTTCCCCACCACTTCCCCTTCCAGCCACGCATCTTTGAAACGATTCGAAACCTCATGTTGCATGTGCCCATGTGGTTCACCATGTTTTTGTTGATGGGCATCGCCTTTGTCGCCTCTATTCGCCAGCTGAGCCAAAGCTCTGGCGGCTCCAGCCATTTTGACCTGAGGGCGCAAGCCAGCGTGCAGGTGGGCATGGTATTCGGGGTTTTGGGGTTATTGACCGGCAGCCTTTGGGCACGGTACACTTGGGGCGCGTGGTGGGTTGACGACCCGCAACTCAATGGAGCGTTGGTGACCGTCTTGGTCTATGCCGGGTATTTGATTTTGCGCGGTTCTGTCGAAGATGAGCGACTGAAGGCCCGACTCGCAGCGGTATACAACCTGTTTGCATTCGTCATCCTCATGATCTTGCTGATGGTGCTTCCGCGGTTTACGGAGAGCCTGCACCCGGGTAAAGGGGGCAATCCAGGCTTCAATAGCTATGACTTGGACAGTTCGCTCAGGGCCGTGTTCTACCCGGCCGTGCTGGGCTGGATGTTACTGGGCACCTGGATGTACCGCATCCGTTTGCAAGCCACCCGATTGAATCAGAAATTGCAATGCCTTAACGACGAATAATGTGCCACACCCTACTCCAAGTAAACCCCATTGAAGGCTTCTTTTTCGGCAGTGGTAAATCCATGGTCGTCGGGGGTGTTGCCGTCATCATCATCGTGGGCCTGGGCCTGTGGATGTGGCGCATGGAAAAACGCATCCAGCGGTTGGACAAAGCCGCCACACGTCGGAGCAACGAAGCCAACAAAAACCCGCAAGCATGAAGCGCACCCACATCCTCAGCTTGCTTTTGGTTGCCGCATTGATTGGTTCGTTTATTGCGACCTTCACGAGCACCAGTCGCAGTGTCAGCTTCGCAGAAGCCATGGAATTTTCGGGTGAAGAATGTAAGGTCTCTGGCACGCTGAACACGGCGTTCCCGGTAGAGTACAACCCCGAAATAGATCCCACCAAAACGGTTTTTCACATGTTCGATGCCACCGGCGCTTCCAAGCGCGTGGTCTTGAATCAACCCAAGCCCACAGGATTGGAAAACAGTGAATCCATTGATTTGTACGGCAGCGTTGTCGGCGAAGAATTTCACGCCACAGAAATGCTGATGAAGTGCCCCTCCAAGTACAACGAGAACAACCACGTCCTCATGAGTGAGGACCTCCAAGCAGAGGGCTGATGGATTACATCGGGGAATGGACCGGAATCGCCAGCCTCGGTCAGGGCCTCATCGCCTTGGCGTTCGGTGCCTCGTTCGTATCCCTGGTCGCCTTCTTGTGCGGATGGAAATCGGTTGGGCGTAAGGTCTTTTACGTCCATGCCATCAGCACATTTGCGACCATCGCGTTGATTTTCGTGTTGTTTGGTGCCCATCGGTATGAATTTGAATACATCTGGAAACACCTCAACAACGAGATGCCCATGCGCTTCATCTTCAGCGCCTTCTGGGGTGGTCAAGAGGGCGGATTTCTCCTGTGGATGTTCTGGCACAACGTGCTGGGCCTGGTGCTTCTGCGGTCGGATTCAAAATGGCACAACGCTGTTTTGGCGACCGTGGCTGCCATCGAACTTTTCCTGACGTCCATGTTGCTCGGGGTCTATTTCGGAAACTTCCAGCTCGGGCTTGATCCGTTCCTGCTCTTGAGGGATGCGCCGAGCAATGCTGGACTTCCGTGGACAGCCCGGGCAGACTACCTCATGACTTTCCCCATGTTCCAAGACGGACAAGGCCTCAACCCGCTGCTGCAGAATTACTGGATGACCATTCATCCACCTACCCTCTTCCTGGGTTTCGCCTCGACATCTATTCCGTTCGCTTATGCATTGGCAGGACTGGCCGATCGTACGGACCGCTCATGGATGAAGCCCGCGTTGCGCTGGTCCATCTTCGGCATTGGCATCCTCGGTACGGGCATTTTGATGGGTGGTGCCTGGGCATATGAAGCGTTGAGCTTTGGTGGTTTTTGGGCATGGGATCCGGTGGAGAATTCCTCCTTGGTACCTTGGTTGACCCTTGTCGCCGGCGCCCACCTCTTGCTCATCAATCGCAACCGGAAAAAGCCGATGGCCTTGTTCAGCACGTACTACTTCCTGCTGATTTCGTTCTTGCTGGTTTTGTACAGCACCTTCCTGACCAAGTCCGGCATTCTCGGTGACACATCGGTGCACAGCTTCGTCGACAGCGGCATCCTCCCGCAATTGTTGGTGTACGTCTTGAGTTTTGTGGCGCTCGCACACTTCATGTTGCTCCGTTCAACAGCTTGGAAAGCTGCCTTTGGAGCCATCCTCGCGCTGCTGCTTCTTATTGCCATGAAGGGGTATGTGGTGGAAACCATCGGTGTTTTCCTCCTCATGTTGATCGTTACCTCGGTCAAAGCCTACCGTTCGGACTTCGAACGCACCGAGGAAGAGGAGTCCATTTGGGGCCGGGAATTCTGGATGTTCGTTGGCTCGTTGCTTTTCCTTGTGAGCGCGGCCCACATCACCTGGCAAACCAGCCTGCCTGTTTTCAACCAGTTCTTGGAGCCGCTCAGCCCCCTCCTCGCCCAGTGGGGCGAATCTTGGAACAGCCAAATGCTGCTCGACTTGAGCAAACACAACCTCGCACCCGGCACCGATTTGGACCAGACCTACCACCTCGTGCAGGTCCCACTCGCCGTGCTCATCATGGCGGTGATGGGATTGGCGCAGTGGCTGAAGTACAAATCCACCAACATGAAAACCGTCGCGAAGAACCTCTTCTACGCAACGGCACTCAGCGTCGTGGGGACGGGCGCTTTGGTTTGGGCTTACCCCTTTGAATGGTGGGAATTTCCTCGGGTCGCGTTGCTGTTCACGGCCCTTTTTGCCGTGTTTTCCAATGCCGATTACATCCTGCGCATGGCACGTGGAAAATGGAAACAATGGGGCTCACCGGTAGCGCACGTGGGATTCGGCTTGGTGATTTTCGGCGCGGTACTCAGCACCAGCCAGAAGGACATCATCTCCCAGAACCAAATCGGTGACATCAGTACCCTTAACGAGGAATTGAACAACCGCGAAGACCTGCTCATCATGGAGGGCGACACACTTTCCATGGGCCCTTACTTCATGAGCTACCGCGACCGGTACCAAGAGGGCATCCATGTCAAATTCCGCATGGACTATTTCGAAAAAGCACCCCACACCTATCAGCCGGGGGATGTGGTCTTTTTCGACGGCATGGTCTTCGAAGCGAAAGAAGCGCACGAAGCATCGCCGCAATTTTCGAACGACCTGGAGGACCACTGGATGTTCATCCCGTTCCCGAATGAACGTCAAGCCAAGACAGCACAGCTGTGGAAAGCGGGCGTGCCTGGCGAGCGCCTGTTCACACTAGAGCCGCGCATCCAACTGAATGAGCAAATGGGCAACGCCCCTGAACCGGATACGAAGCACTGGCTCCACCGCGATCTCTACACCCACATCAAATGGGGCCGCGTGTCACCACCCGAAACCGATGAAGAGGGCTGGATGGGCGGCAGAACCCACACCATGCAAGTTGGCGACAGCATGCTCGTCGGGCACACCTTGTTGACCATTGACAGCCTACGTGCGGTGACAGATGCAGAGAAACCTGAGCGTGGCTTGCTGCAGAAAGACTTGGCCATCGCCACGTGCGTCAGCCTCAAAAACAAAGAGCGAGACACCCCGCACCAGCCGCTGTACATCGTACGCGACAGCACCATCATCCCCGATCTGTATGAAGCCGAGGCTTACGGCATCAAAATGCGCATCGAAACCTTCGACCCACAAGCGGAAACCCTCGAGATGACCGTTTGGGAGCACGAATCGGTGCGCCGCGATTTTGTGGTGATGCAGGCCTCCATCTTCCCCTTGATCAATGTGCTGTGGCTCGGCTGCATCCTCATGGCCATTGGTACATTCATGGCCGTTTGGACCCGATGGAAAACCGACGCCAAATCCCGTTCCCATGGCTGATCGTGCGCCTCGGGTCATCGTGTTCGGCAGCGGCAACGTCGCCACATCACTTGGACGAGCATGGGAAGCCAGCGGGGTGGTCATCGCCGGATTCTGCAACCGCCAAGGCCTTGTTCCACCGGGATTCACCAGCACGGATGCGCCGTGCTTCACGAACCCCGCAGCCATCGATGTTGCGGCCGATTATGCGTTAATGGCAGTGCGAGACGAAGTGGTTTTCCCCCTCATCGAACAGCTGCCTTCGCACCTCACCCCTGTCCATTTCAGTGGTGCACAGCGCAACCCGGACATTGGGGGCGTCATTTGGTGCGCCCAAAGCATTCAACCCAACAATCCGGAGCACGTGGGCACCATCCCCATGGTCATCACCGCCAATGACGAAGTCCATCGAGAAGCGTTAACCGCATTGGCCGGGCGGATTTCCAATCAACTCTACCCAACGACCGAGGAGAAACGCCAAAAAGGACATTTGACCGCTGTGTTCGCAGTCAACTTTACCAACCACGCGCTAGCCGTCGCTCAAGAACTCGCCAAACAGGCAGAACTCCCGTGGGATTGGTTTGTTCCTATGATTGAAGCCATGAGCCAAGGCGCAATTGAAGGAAACGCGTTCGAACGGCAGACCGGTCCCGGTATTCGCCGCGAAGACGCCATCATCCGTTCGCAACTCGAGTCCCTCGAAGCGCACCCAGCCTGGCAAAAATTCTACGAAGCGGCAACCGCCAGCATCCAACACCTTCACGACAACGCCGATTCATGACCGCACTTACCCCCGCCAAGCTCAAAACCATACGCCTCCTCGCCTTTGATTACGACGGAGTGTTCACCGACGGCACCATCCTCATCGATTCCGATGGCAAGATGCTTCGCCAAGGACACGCCAAGGACGGTTTTGCCATTCAATGGGCCATGAAGCAAGGACTCCCCATCGCCATCGTATCGGGCGGCAAAGAGCCCAGTGTGGAGGAACGCATGCGCGGTTTGGGCGTAAAAGAAGTGCACCTCGGTAGCCACAACAAGATGGCCGTATTGCGCGACCTCGCGGCACGCACCGGAATCGGACTCGATGAGATGGCTTACATGGGCGACGACATGCCAGACATCCCGGCCTTGGAAGCAGTGGGCCTCTCCTGTTGCCCACAGGATGCCGCAACCGATGTGTTGCCCGTCTGTGATCACGTCAGTGACTTGCCCGGAGGCAAGGGCTGCGTGCGGGAGTTGATCGAGGCCCACATGAAAGCCAACGGCATCTGGCAAGGTGAAGGGTTGGTCAATTGGTGATAACCGAGGTGCACTTCATACCCCGCTCACTGCACAATCCGCTTAACTTCGCAACCACCCATGGATAAAAATCAAATCATAGGCATCGTTCTCATGGTGCTGTTGTACATCGGTTACATCTGGTACACCACGCCCACTGAGGAGGATCGATTGGCAGCCATCGCAGCCCAAGAACTGCAGATCGAGCAGGCGCGCCTCGACAGCATTGCCACGGTGGAGGAAGCGGAATTCCAAGCTCAACTTCGCGAACAGCCAACAGCAACGGACACAGCGAGCACCGAGGCGCTTGATGCCTCGCTCATCCGACGGTTTGGCGGATTGGCGAGCGCGGCCCTTGGCGAAGACCAGACCTACACCCTCGCATCCGACGGCGTGACCGCGACGTTCAGCAGCCGTGGCGGCCTTTTGTCCGGAGCTGAATTGACAGGTTACAAGCGTTACCAATCAGAAGAATTGGTGCGCCTCTGGAAAGAGGAGAACAGCGCCATGACCGTAGCCTTCGAATTCAATGAAGTAGCCGATGAATTGAACCTGAGCGATTTTCACTTTGAAGCCGAAGCGCAGCGCGAGAACAGTATCGCCCTGGTGAGCCGTTCGTCCGAAGGCCAAACCATCCGCTGGGAACACGAGCTCAACGGCCACACGGTAACCTCAAACCTCTCGTTCGAGGGCTTCAATTCGTCGTTAGGTGACGAATTTGTGTTCATGTGGGAAGCGGAAGGAATGCCCAACGAAAAAGGCATCGACTGGGAGCGCCAACACAGCAGCATTTACTACAAAGAAGTGGGCCTTGGTCGCGATTACTTGACCGATGGCCAAAGCAAGGACCTGATCACCGAGGAACCGTTGGAATGGCTCGCATTCAAGCAAAACTTCTTCTCGGCCATCGTGCGCAACGAAGGCAACTTCTTGCCCGGTGCGAGTTTAAAAACGGTCGTGCCGGAGGAAGATTCAACAGTAACGATGGCTTACGCGGCTGCATTGCCTTTTGAGGTGCAGCGCGTTGGAACCGTCGCCGCCAGCACCTTCGAATTTTACCTCGGCCCCAATGAGCAGAATGCGCTTGAATCACTGGGTTGGGAAGAAGCGGACCGCATCATCGACTACGGCTGGTGGATTTTCGGATGGGTTAACCGAAACGTGATTCTGCCGCTGTACAACATGATCTCAACCCGTGTCGCCTCGGTGGGCATCATCGTATTGATCATCACGTTGATCATCAAGCTTGCCTTGTCTCCGGTAACCTGGAAGAACTTCATGTCTTCAGCGAAGATGCGTGTGCTGCGACCGGAGATTGATGAAATCAATTCCAAGCACGAAGACGACCCCATGGCGCGTCAACAGGAGACCATGGCGTTGTACCGCAAAACCGGTGTCAATCCCCTCGCCGGCTGCCTACCTGCCTTGCTGCAGATGCCCATCCTCTACGCCATGTTCCGGTTCTTCCCGTCCAACATTGATATGCGCGGGCAGTCGTTCTTGTGGGCGGATGATTTGGGAGCGTATGACAGCGTTTTGGACCTCCCGTTCTCCATCCCCTTCTATGGAGCCCACGTAAGCGGATTTACCTTCCTGATGGCCGTCAGCACTTTCTTCTACATGCGCTTGACCATGGCCAATCAACCCGCTCAACCGCAACAACCGGGCATGCCGAATATGAAGGTTATCCAACAGATGTTCCCCTTCATGATGCTGTTCTTCTTCAACAAGTTCGCGTCTGGACTCAGCCTCTATTACCTCGCCGCCAACGTGGTCAGCATGGGCCAAATGCTGGTCATCAAGCAGTTCTTGATCGACGAGGACAAAATCCGTGAGCGCATCGAGGAAAACAAAGCCAAGCCGCGCAAGAAGTCAAGCTTCCAAGAGCGCCTGGAGCAAATGCAAAAAGAACAGGCGGCCAAGACCAAAGAAATCAAGGCCAACAAGAAGAAGCGCAAGTGATTCGTAGAAGACTGTTGGGCCTATATGGTTTGGGATTGCTCTGCTCCCTTGCTATTGGTTGTGCCCGTGAGACGAGCAATTTAACCTCTGCTGTGGAGGCGTTCATGCCAGCCCTCTACAAGAAAACGATGTGCTTCGGCCCGTGCCCTGCATTTACGTTTGAGGTGACCGCCACAGGAGCAGCTACGTTATCCATCGACCGGCCGTTGAGGGAATCCCCATTGAGCGAACTGCCTCCCGGTTCATACAGCGCACAGATGAACGAAGCCAGCGCGTGGAATGACCGCATCAATGCTGCGGCCGAGCAAGTGCACTACGCCAGCCTCGACTCCCTCTATGACAATCCACGCGTTACCGACCTGCCCGCTACCGTTACCGAATGGAACGGAAAGTCGGTCACGAACCGATACAACGGTCCGGATTTGACTACCTTGTACGCCGCTTTCGATGAGGCAATGTCCGCATTGAATTGGCGCCCTATTGAAACCAAGTAATCCCCGATAATGAAGAAGTTTACTGCTACCCTGCTCCTCGCAGGAATGATGCTTTCGCAGTTCACCCTTCGCGCAGACGAAGGAATGTGGCTCGTGAGCATGTTGAACCGCATCACCATGGCGGAAGCCCAAGGTTTGGGCTTGAACCTTTCAGCCGAAGAAATCTACGACATCAACAACGCGAGCCTGAAGGACGCGATTGTCCGCTTGAACGGCGGATCGTGCACCGGTGAGGTCATCTCATCGCAAGGTTTGGTTTTGACCAACCACCACTGCGCCTACGACGCCATCCAAGGCTTCTCTTCGACAGAGAACGACTACCTGACCGACGGCTTCTTCGCGCTGGCACACGACCAAGAGATGCACATCGACGATTTTGTCATCAGCTTCTTGGTGCGCATCGACGACGTCACCTCACGCATTCTCGAGAATGTTACTATGGAGATGTCCGAGGACGAGCGCAATGCCGCCATTCGTGAGGCGCGAAAGGCCTTGATGGAAGAAATGAACCCGGAAGGCGACAAAGAACTTCAGTTGAAGAGTTTCTACTACGACAACGAATTTTACCTATTCGAGTACAAGACGTACCGCGACATCCGCCTCGTTGCTGCACCGCCAGAAAGCGTGGGCAAGTACGGCGGCGATACGGACAATTGGATGTGGCCCCGCCACACTGGTGATTTTTCACG
>DJYV01000113.1:0-11239 GCA_002448555.1 Flavobacteriales bacterium UBA6969 | reverse complement strand
CCCCGCCACACTGGTGATTTTTCTATGCTCCGCATTTACGCCGACGAGAACAACGAACCTGCTGACTTCAGCGAAAGCAACGTCCCCTACCAGCCCAAGCGCCACCTCCGCATCAGCATGGATGGCGTGTCTGAAGGTGACTTCACGATGGTCATAGGCTACCCCGGTAGCACCGACCGCTTCTTGAGCAGCTGGGGCATCGACCAGGCGCTGCGTCTGTACAATCCATCCGTGGTAGACGTTCGCGACCTCAAATTGAAAACCATGAAGTCGCACATGGACGCCGACCCAGCGGTCCGCATCCAATACGCGGCCAAATACGCACAGACGGCGAACTACTGGAAGTACTACATCGGCCAGTCCAAAGGTTTGAAGCACTTGGACGTAGAATCCAAGAAGCAGGCGCTTGAAGCCCGCTTCACCGATTGGGTCAACGCCAACACCGACCGCCAAGCGGAATACGGTGAAGCTTTGGGGTTGATTCAGTCCTACTACGAGGACACGGATGCCAGCGTTCAAGGCAAGGTATACGCCCTCGAGGCCGGACTCATCGGTTGCGACATCAGCTTGTTCTCGTTCCGTTTCTACCGCATGGCCGCTGGCCTGTTCAGCGAGGACGCCGAAGAGGTAGCGGCTACGCAAGCTGCCATGACCGATTTAGCCAACGGCTTTTTCAAGGAGTACGACCAAGCGACCGACCGGGACTTGTTTGTCAACTTGATGACCAAATTCCGCGTCGACATCGACCCGGCATACCACCCTTCGTTCTTTGCAACCGTCGCCGACAAGTACAAGAACGACTTCAACCGCTTCGCGGATAAGATGTACGCCAAGAGCTTCCTCGTCGACGCAGACCGTTGCGCGGAGTTCATTGCGAACCCCTCGCAAAAGGTGATGGACAAGGACCTCGCCATCATCGTGGGCCAAAGCGCCATCCAAACCTACTTCGCCGGCCAGGCGAACCCCGCAGAAGATAAGTTCAACCGCGGGTACCGATTGTTCGTGAAGGGCTTGCGGGAGATGGATGCCGATCAGGCCATCGCACCAGACGCCAACTCCACCATGCGCATGACCTTCGGATCTGTGGCTCCCTACAAGGCAGCCGATGCCGTGAACTACGACTTCATCACCACGGCCAATGGCATCTTGGAGAAGAAGGACAACTCCAATCCGGAATTCATCGTACCGGATGCATTGGATGACCTCATCCGCAGCCGTGACTTTGGTCAATACGCCGACGAATCGGGCGAACTCGTGGTGTGCTTTATTCACGGCACGGACATCACTGGCGGTAACTCAGGCTCTCCAGTGTTGGACGCCAACGGCGACCTCATCGGTTGTGCATTCGACGGCAACTGGGAAGCCATGAGCGGTGACATCGCCTTCGAAACCGAATTGCAACGCACCATTTCAGTTGACATCCGCTACGTCACGTGGATTCTCGATAAGTTTGCCGGCGCGCAAAACTTGATTGATGAAATGGACTTTGTTTCCGGCCTGCGCTAAGCAGCCTGATGCACCTAAAATGAAAGCGGCACCTCCAATGGGGTGCCGCTTTTCTTTTGTCTGTAAATCGAGAAATCAGACCGAGTTCCGGCTGGCATTGATAATACCAAACATAGATCGGACAACGAGTCGTTTCAAAACGTCAGCCTCCCACTTCGATGACTCATTGCCGTTGGCCAACTGTCCCAGAGCGAAGTGCTGGATGACCAGCAGAGGACGGATGATGTCGTCTCGGAGTCCAATGCTCTCTTTGATGTGTGGGTTGCGCGCCATCAGCGATTGCTGACCGGCAATGTCGAGCACCCAACGTTTGGTCAATTCGTATTCGTCTCGCACCATGCTCCAGATGCCACCGAATTGCACGTCGTGCTCCAAGTGGGCCGTGAGGCGGAAGTCGCTTTTCATCATGCTCTGCATGCTGTTTTCCACCAACGCCCGGAAGAAGGAGTTGTCGCGGTACAACGCACGCGCTTCTTCAATGCGTCCCTCGCTGTCCAGCCATTCCAATGCGGTCCCCAAGCCGAAGAATCCCGGCACGTTTTGCTTGAGCTGGGTCCACGACCCCACAAACGGTATGGCTCTTAAGTCGCCAAAGGTCAGCGGACCATCCTTGGCCCGACTCGTGGGGCGACTGCCGATGTTGGTTTCGCCGTAGTACTTGAGCGTTCCCCACTGCGTGAGGTAGTTCATGAACTCCGGATGTTCCTTCAATTGGGTGTAATGCGCGAACGAATGCTGGCCCAATTCCTGAATCAGCGCTTCTTGTTCCGTACTGAAATGCGTTTGCGAGTCTTCGAATATGCGGCTCTGGAGGCCGGCCGTCAGCAGCAATTCGAGGTTGAAACCCGCTGAGCGCGGAATCCCGAAGTTCGAGCTAATGGTCTGCCCTTGGATGGTGGTCTGGATTTCGGTGTTTTCGATGTCCTGGCCGTGCGCCGCATAGAACCGGTGCGTATTCCCGCCGCCACGTGCAGGCGGTCCACCACGCCCATCGAAAAAGACGACCGTGATGCCTTCATCGCGAGAGAGCTGGGACAGCCGACGCTTCGCCTCGTAAATGGACCAATTCGCCTGCAAATAGCCACCGTCTTTGGTGCCATCCGAAAAACCGAGCATCACCGTCTGGCGATTGCCCCGGCGGCTCAAATGCGCACGGTACACCGGATGCGTATACATATCGCGCACCTCGTCTTCCGAACGGGCCAAGTCAGCAATGGTCTCGAAGAGCGGCACGATATCCAAGGCAGTATCCTCATCCAATCCGGCCATGCGGGCCAATGCAGCAACGGCAGCTACATCGATGATGCCGCGGCAATTACTGATGATGTAGCGGTGGCAGGCCCGCACGCCGTTGTGCTTTTGGATTTTGGCCATCGTACGCAACGACGCGATGATGTCATGGTGCCGTTCTTCTTCAAGCCAGTCCACGGCGCCTTTCCATTGGTCACTCAGCAATTCATTCACTTGCTCCGCAGACGGCAGCGCTCGGAAAGCCTCTACATCGACTCCGGCGAGCGCAAGCGCCTCATCCAATGCTTTCTGAATCACCCGACTGTCCTGACGGATATCCAAGCTGGCAAAGTGCAAACCAAACAAGCGCAACTTGAATTGGAACCCTCGGATTTTCTCAATGAAAAGTCCGTTGGAATGTTTCGCTACCCAGTGGGCTATGTCGTCGAGCTCGTTGTTCAAATCCGCCACGGACAGCACCGCGGAATCCGGGTGGAGCATGGCGTATTCGATTCGGTCTTGCAATTGATCAAGGCGGGAAGAAACGTGCTTGAACGTGATGCGGCGGCGCAAATCCCGGATCTCGCGGCGGTAACACCGCAACAAAGTCAAGCGCAAGCGCTCCGCGACATTCCATGTCGTTTGCGAATCCACAAACGGATTGCCGTCGCGGTCCCCGCCGGGCCAGAATCCGATGGAAATCAAGCTCTCGCTCAGGGCTTCAGCGGAGGGATCGTCGAGGGTTTGAGCCACCTTGGCATACAGCTCTGGCGCGGCGTGGTAGAAGACGTTCTCCAGATACCAAGTTTGACGCACGGCCTCGTCATACGGAGTAGGTGGCTCGGAGTTGAAGAATGGAGTCAAGCCCAGCTGGTGGAGCAATTTCCGGATGCTCACCAAGTCGTTCTCCTCCATGGCCTTGGCCAAGTCTGTGATGATGGCGAGCGCATTGCCCGGATAAAATTGCGTCGGGTGCGCCGTCAAAACCACGCGCACTGCATATTCTCCCAGGATTTCCCTCAGGTCCGCCTCCTTACGGTGCCGGCGAATCCGTTGCATAAAACTCTGCAGCGACTCCGCACCACCCAAATCATTGAGTTGCGCATACCGCGCGTCTTCCAAGGCATCCACCAAGACCACCTGCCGTTCCACGTATTGGATGATGCGGAACAATAAGTCGGCTTTGCTCTCTGCATCACGCAAGCCTTGGGAAGCGAAAAAACCATCGAGGATTTCCGAGGGCGTTTTGGCCTTGTTCAATCCCTCATCACAGGCTTCTTGCAGCAACGGCACCCGCAGCCCGGTTTGCCGAATTCCGTCCAACGGCAACGTCAAAAAAATGCCATTGAATACGTGAAACGGATGGCTGACAACTGCACTGTACTCCTTTCGATCTTTCATGCCCTACTTGACTGAATGGCAAAGGTACCTTCCACTGATGACATAACCGGCTTCGCGTACCTTTGGCTCATCTTCCGCTTCTCATGCGCATCGATATCCTCACCGTTGTACCCTCTTTGCTCGACAGCCCGTTTTCGGACAGCATCATTCAACGCGCCCGGGACAAAGGCGTGGTGGATATTCGCGTGCACAACATCCGTGATTGGAGCAAGGACAAGCACAAGAAAGTTGATGACGAACCCTTTGGCGGTATCGCCGGTATGGTGATGACCATCCAGCCCATCCTCGATGCCATCGAAGAGCTGCAAACTGAGTGTTCCTACAGCGAAATCATCTACCTGACTCCCGATGGTGAGCCCCTCAAACAGGCCCGCGTCAATCAGCTCTCGATTTCCGGCAACTTACTAATTATCTGTGGACATTACAAAGGCATCGATCAGCGGCTGCGCGACCATGTGGTGACGTTGGAACTTTCCATCGGCGACTACGTACTCTCCGGTGGTGAACTCGCCGCAGCGGTGCTAACCGACGCCGTAGTGCGGCTTTTGCCCGGGGCCATCGGCGACGAGCAAAGCGCTTTGACCGACAGCTTCCAAGACGAGCTACTCGCCCCGCCCGTGTACACGCGACCGGCACATTACAATGGCTGGGAAGTGCCGGAAATCCTGCGGTCCGGGGACCACGCTGCCATTGAGAAGTGGATGGAGGAGCAAGCCTACGAACGGACCAAAGCGCGGCGACCGGATTTGCTCAAAAAAGATTCCTGATAAAGGGCTCAAATCCTATCCGAATTATTCGTAATATTGCACCCCAATTCACGGGAGCTGAAAAACGAATACCATGGACCGCATCAAGGACATCGCAAGCAAAATCGTAGAAACCCCCTCTTGGCCGGAATTCCGCGCCGGGGATACCGTTACGGTAACGATCAAGATTCGCGAGGGCAACAAGGAGCGTCTGCAGAAGTTCCAAGGCGTTGTCATCCAGCGCAAAGGTGCGGCCAATACCGAGACCTTCACAGTGCGCAAAATGGCGTCAGGGGTCGGTGTGGAGCGTGTGTTCCCCATTGCTTCACCGCTCATTGAAAACATCGAAGTGAACAAGCGAGGTAAGGTACGCCGTGCGCGCATCTACTACCTCCGTGAATTGACAGGTAAGGCTTCGCGCATCAAGGAGCGCCGCGACATTGCCAAGAAGTAATTGCTACACTCACCAAACCAAAAAGGCCCGCTCGATGCGGTCCTTTTTTATGCGTTCAACTTTCTGTTCATGCAGCTCCGGCCAACACGGCAGCCACCCGTTCGAGTACGCGGGCTTCGCGCGTATCAATGTCAGCCCAAAGCGCATCCGCCTCGGCAACTACAGCCGCACTGTACGTTCCGTCCTCAAGGTCTTGTAGGTTGACACGGGCATTCAGGATGGCGCCTTTGACACCAGTTCGAATCGTCATGGCTCCCACTCCTGCATCCGTGATGGAATTCGGATTTCCGGTGGCAGCCATCTCTTCAGCAATGGTCATCGCGTCAGCCGCGAGCCGCGCTACCCGCATCGGAATTTCAATGGCATTTTTGGTAGCGTCTTGAATGGCCGTATGACGTGCTTGCTGTTGCGATGCCGTACCCTTGGGCATACCGTACGCCTCCATAATGGCGTTGAACGCCGCCGTATCTGCATCTACGAGCAGTTCGAGTTGGTTTTGCAAGGCAATGCCTCGCTCCGCAACGCGGCTGAATTCTTCCCAGCGATCGTCCCATCCGCGTTTATGCGCTGAAAGGTTGGCCACCATGGTCGCCAAGGCCACACCCATCGTAGCTGAATAGGCAGCAACCGATCCGCCGCCCGGCGCAGGGCTTTCCGACGCAGTCTCGGTGGCGAACGCGCCCAAGGACAAGTCGAGCAACGGCGTATTTCGGTCCGTAGCAATCATGAATTCAATGACCCGCTTGTTGGGATCAAACGGTCCGAGGTCGTCCAGACCAAGGGACTTCACGGCGATCTTCACTTTTTCGGCCGTGCTGACACCCAAACTGCGCTGTTGCTTGCGCAGGAAGTAATCCGCAGCATCTGTCATCACGCGCAGTGGCAACAACCCCACCAATTCCGATCCGGTCACACGGATGCCTCGCTCTTGGGCTTTGGCACATGCCTCATCGAACGCGACGTGTACGGGGGTAGTTTGGATGTCGGTCAGGTTCAACGACAACTGGGCAATGCCGTACTCTTCAATGTACCACCCAATTCCCTTCACGGCCTTGAGCGAGCCGGGGATGCGTTCAGGTTCTCCGTTGGCGTCTTTAACGATCGGACTTCCCGGTCCGCCCGTGCGCTTTACGCGTCCCGATTCCCGGATGTCGAAGGCGATGGCATTGGCTCGGCGGGAACTCGTCGTGTTTAGGTTGATGTTGTAGGCAATCAAAAAATCACGGGCTCCTATGGCGGTAGCGCCACTCTTCTGTGTCTGTTCATTCCACGCCGCCGGTCCAAAATCAGGCGCTCCTTCCGCCGTTTCCAATTTGGCCAGGCCTTCGTATTGCCCTTTGCGGCAGTGTGCGAGGTTTTTGCGCTCAGAGGTCTTGGCGGCAGATTCGTAGAAATAGCCGGGAATTCCGAGCTCAGCCCCTACGCGATCGCCCAAGGCATGCGCGATGGCCGCACATTCATCCATCGTCACGCCGCTTACCGGAACGAACGGACACACATCCGTCGCGCCCATGCGGGGGTGCTCGCCGCGGTGCTTGGTCATATCAATGAGCTCGGCGGCCTTTTGGATCAACCGAAACGCGGCCTCGCCGATGACTTCAGGCGGCCCCACGAACGTGATGACGGTGCGGTTGGTGGATTTGCCTGGATCAACGTCCAACAAACGGACTCCTTCAACGGATTCTACAACACGGGATACCGCTTCAATAACGGCGGGATTGCGCCCTTCGGAAATGTTGGGCACGCATTCGACTAATCGTTGCATCTTCTGAGCATATTACCTGCCGAAAATACACGGACGGGGACGGTTTCAACTCACTGGGCGATGCCATCAATGAACACCTTTTCCACCGGTTCTTCACCGAAGTCGTAGGCCAGGTCCTCCAAGCCGTTGAGTGGACGGGTCAAGAGGACGTTCGCCGCTCGACCCCGGGCGATCACTCCAGCCTGCTCCGAGCATTCCATGGCAGCGGCTCCGTTGATGGTTGCGGCGGCAATGGCCTCGAGCGGATGCATTTTCATTTTCAAAATGGCCAACTGTACGACCCGATTCATGTTGCTCGAGGGCGCAGAACCCGGATTGAAATCCGTAGCGAGCGCTACGGGCACGTCCGCCTTAATCAGGTCATGCACCGGGGTGTACGGAATGCCCAAGAAATACGAGCACCCTGGAAGCGCAGTTGCGAAGGTGGGCCTGCTCGAATCCGCAGCGTACTTCAGCGCTTCGACGTCCTCCGCACTCAACTCCTCAAGGTGGTCGACCGACACGGCATTTGAATTAACGCAAAGCTTTACTCCACCAAATGCATTGAATTGATTTACATGGACTTTGGATTTAAGCCCGTGCGACGCAGCCGCATCCAACAGCGACTGGGTTTCTTCCAATCCGAAGTATCCTTTTTCGCAGAACGCATCCACGTAGTCGGCCAGCCCTTCGTTGACCACCACCGGCAGCGCTTGATCAATCATGTGCGCGGTCCAAGTCGCCGCAGTCCACTCGCCTTCAGGCACAGCATGGCACGCTAAAAATGTCGCCTTAATGGGAATGGTGAATTCTTCTTTCAGGGCGCGGATCACCCGGAGCATTTTGATCTCTGCTTCAGCCGTCAGGCCGTATCCGCTTTTGATCTCGATGGAACCCGTGCCGGTTCTGATAGCCTGCTGCAATCGGTTTCGGGCATCGGCCAGCAACTCCGCTTCGGACATCGCCTGCAGTGCACGGGCCGAATTCAGGATTCCGCCGCCTTCTGCGGCAATTTCTTGGTAGCTTCTGCCTTCAAGGCGGCTCAAAAATTCTCCGGAACGGCTGGCCGCAAACACCAGGTGGGTGTGGCTATCGCACCAAGCAGGGAGCGCGTATTTGCCTTCACAATCCACCACTTCCAATCCGCCCCAATCCGCAATACCGGGAAACGTGTCCATGGTCCCGAAGTCCACAATAACTCCTTCTTCAATGGCCAACCACGCCTGCTCGAGCACCGGCAAGGAGCGCATCTCTCCGCCTTTCAAATACGGTGGCGGCGCATCGTACGCACCCACCAACCCTTTGATGTTCTTCCAGAGCATTCGCATGGCCGCAAGGTAGCAATCCCCGCTCGGGTTCCGTAAATTTGAATCATGGCGGGTAATACTTTTGGCACCTTGTTTCGGCTGACCACGTTTGGCGAATCCCACGGCCGCGCCATTGGCGGCGTCATTGACGGGTGCCCTTCCGGATTGGCACTGGACACAGAAGCAGTTCAAGCCGAATTGGATCGCAGGCGGCCCGGCCAGTCCCACTTGACCACGCCGCGGAAGGAGCGCGACACAGTCGAGTGGCTCAGCGGCATCCACGAAGGGATCACCACGGGAGCGCCCATCGGATTCATGCTTCGCAACGAAGATTCCAAATCCGGCGACTACGACCACCTTCAATCCGCATTTCGACCGTCCCATGCCGATTACACCTACTCAGCCAAGTACGGGCACCGCGATCACCGGGGCGGTGGACGCGCATCCGCTCGCGAGACCGCATGCCGCGTAGCCGCGGGAGCCATTGCGCGGCAGCTCCTGGCATCAGCCGGCCTTGAAGTTTCGGCCTACGTCGAACGCGTGGAGGAAACCGCTGTGCCCTTTGCACCGAAGTTCTTCGATCGTGCAGCGGTGGACGCCTCACCCACCCGTTGCCCTGACCCTGCAACGGCCGCCTCGATGGCAACCATCATTGAAACTGTCCGCAAGGAAGGTGATACGGTGGGTGGCACCGTCGCCTTGGTCGGACGCGGCATCCCCGCCGGCCTCGGCGAACCCGTTTTTGACAAATTCCAAGCCACCCTCGCTCATGCCTTGTGGAGCCTTCCCGCTGTGAAATCGATGGAAATTGGCTCCGGACTGCACGGCACGACCATGCGGGGTTCGGAACACAACGATGCCTTCCATTCGGACGAGCAAGGTCAAGTGCGCACGGCGACCAACCACAGCGGAGGGATCCAAGGCGGCATCACCAACGGAGAAGACCTCGTTGTTCGCGTCGGTTTCAAGCCGGTCTCCACACTTTTGAAGCCACAGGCATCGGTGAATGCGGACGGTGAAGCCATCACGTTGGATGGCAAAGGACGCCACGACCCCTGCGTCCTGCCCCGTGCGGTGCCGATCGTTGAGGCCATGGCGCTGTTAGTATTGGCGGATCATTGGTTGATAAACCGCGCCGCCAAACTCAGATAAACCGAGGTTTTCCGGGCGTTCAACGTGTACATTAGAGGCATGAAGAAACTGGCCCTCCACTGGCAAGTCATCATCGGTTTGTTGCTGGGTGTTGTATACGCATGGTTGAGTGTGACCATGGGTTGGAACGACTTTACCTTGGCCTACATCCAGCCGTTTGGTGACATATTCATCAACCTCCTCAAGCTCATCGCTGTGCCCTTGGTGCTGTTCAGCATCATCAGCGGTGTGACCAGTTTGGGCAACATCCAGAAACTGGGCCGCATGGGCATCAAAACCTTGCTCACCTATGTGGCCACGACCATGGCGGCGGTAGTCATCGGCCTGGCCTTGGTCAATGTGTTCCAGCCCGGATCGGGGGCCGACGACGACCTGCTCAAAGCCAACCGCATCCGCTATGAACTCTGGCGCGACGCCAACGGCATCCAAGCGTTGGACGACATTCGAACCATCGATGACCCGGCGAATGCGGCGCTGGTTCAGAGCATCGCGAGCGAGGAAGCCGCTTCGAGTGAATGGGTCACCGACAAGCTCAACAAAGCCACGAACACCAGGAACTCCGGGCCGCTGCAACCCTTGGTGGACGTCGTACCCAAAAACATTTTCAGTTCGCTGGTGGACATGTCCATGCTGCAGATCATCTTCTTCGCCATCTTTTTTGGCATCGTTGTCGTCGGGTTGCCTGATGATAAAAAAGCACCGCTGACGCGCGCCGTCGATTCGCTGAATGAGGTCTTTGTGCAAATGGTGTGGGTGGTGATGAAAGCCATGCCCTTCTTCGTTTTTGCACTGATGGCAGGGCAAATTGTCAAAGCAGCCGGGACCGAACCCGAGATGCTGAAGCAGCTGTTGAGTTTCCTCCTGCGTTATGGCTTGGTGGTGGTCCTCGGATTGGCCATCATGGTGTTCCTCTTCTACCCTGCGCTGGTGGCCTTGACCATCAAGAAATTGAGCTGGAAACAATTCCAGTCGGGCATGCGCGATGCGCAGCTGACGGCGTTTTCAACGTCGAGTTCAGTGGCTACGCTCCCGGTCACAATGCAATGCGTTCACGACCGGTTAGGCGTGAGTACGCGCACCTCGTCGTTTGTTCTGCCCATCGGCGCCACGGTGAACATGGACGGCACCAGTATGTACCAGGCGATTGCTGTCGTGGCCTTGGCCCAGTTCCACATGGTCGACTTGGCCTTAAGCCAGCAAGCTGTCATCGTGCTCACAGCGACCCTCGCTTCCATCGGAGCGGCAGCGGTGCCATCAGCAGGTTTGGTCCTGATGATCATCGTACTTGAAAGCGTTGGTTTAAATCCAGCTTGGATCGCGCTGATTTTCCCAATCGATCGCATCTTGGACATGTGCCGGACAGTGGTCAATGTCACTGGCGATGGTGCTGTCTCCTCGTTTATCGCAGCTTCTGAAGGCGAACTGACTCCGCCCTCCGCCTAACTCCGCTGCGCATGAGCTGGACCGAACGTACGTACCTGCTGCTGGCATTGCTGCTTGCACTGCCCATGGTAGCTTCGGCCCAGTGGGACGATGAGGAAGAAGTGTGTTCGGCCGTGCTGGAGGGCAAAACGTTGAAACTCTACGAGAAGGGAATCAACGGGTCGAAGTACGACCGCGCCGAGCGGGTCGCCTTCTTGGTAGAGGCGTTTGACCGGGACGACCAGTGCATGGCGTGTTTGTTTGAATGGGGGCGGCT
>DJYV01000066.1 GCA_002448555.1 Flavobacteriales bacterium UBA6969 | reverse complement strand
GCGTCTTCTGCGCCGATCAGAGCCTTCGCTGCATCGAGGGTGAGCGTGAGGCTCGCGGTTTCTTCAGCAGCTACAACCAGCGGTTCGGGCAATTCCAACGTCACTGCTCGGTAGCTGGCGTCGGTTCCGCAGTGGTAGGACACTGGTTCGAGCAATTGCGTGCCCGTTTCGAGGGCAAATTTTCCTTCGTACTTGACAAAAATGTACCCGGACGACCACGTCCAGAACATGCCGGCGGAACCAATGACACTGAGCGGATGGCTGTTGGGGTAGGATGCCGGATCGATGTCGGTGTTGATTTCTGGGGGGAGGCCCATGCCGAAGCGTACGGCATCGTAGGTGCCGGCTTCCAACGTACTCGTGATGTGCTGCGCATGTACGCTGAAATCAATCAGGCTCACGTCTGCTCCTTCGGTCCATTCGCCCTCGCTGCGGAATGCGACTGGCGCGATGTAGAGCTGCAAGTTGTCCAAGCGCACCGGGTAGCCGTTGTGGTCGGACGCGACTTGCTCCAAGGTGTACGCCTCGTCGCCCCATGTCAATTCCAAGTTCATCTCCGCTGTTCCCGGCGCGGCGACTGGCGGCTCAGGGATGTACCGATCGCAGCCGGTGAGGACCAAGATGAGCAGGCCAAAAACAGGAAGGGAAGTGCGGATATGCATGGCGAACGTGCGTTGTTTCTCAAAGGTATAACGTCTAATTTGGGCAGACGTTGCACAACGCTCACAATTAGGTAGAAATGGAGGTCAAGTTTGCAAAGAAGGGGTTTCACGTGGTCAAAGCGAGCGCTGGATCGGGCAAAACCTACCGCTTAGTACGCGATTACCTCGCATGCTGCCTGTGGGAAAACAATCCGCATTACTTCAAACACATCCTCGCCATCACCTTCACCAACCTTGCCGCGCAAGAGATGAAGGAGCGGATCTTAAGCGACGTCCGGGAGGTAGCGGAGGGGAGGGGTTCCATGCACGGATCGTTGCTTGAAATCATCCCCATTGCACCGGAGGAATTGGAACGAAGGGCGCGTGCCTTGGGCGAGGCCATGATGCACCGGTACGAGGACTTCAGCGTCATGACCATCGATAGTTTTGTCAACCGGCTAGTCCGCAGCTTCAGCAAGGATTTGCAGTGGGAGGAGGACTTTCAGATTGAATTGGACGAGGAAGCGCTGTTGGACGAGGCGATTTCCAGGCTGCTCAGCCGGGTGGGGCGTCCGGAGGACAAAGCGTTGACGGCCATGCTTGAAGGCTTCGTGCGACAACAGGTAGAGGAGGAAAAAAACGCCATCATTCGCCACCAATTGCAGTCGTTCAGCAAGCAGGTCACGAAAGAAAACATGCAAGCAGCGTTGCAGGCGCTGGACCCCGCTGAGTGGACCCCCGAGGCCCTGGAGCGGTTCCGCAAAACCCAACGCGAAAGCCTGCGCAAACGACGTGCCGCACCCATTGAGGCGGCCCAATCCGCCCTGGCTCGAATCCAAGCGCTCGACTTGCATGACGGAGACTTCAGCTACGGAGACTTGCCCAAGTGGCTTCGGCGGGTAGCCAGCGGCTCCGGACGCAAAGCCACCATCGGCAAACGCCTCACGGGTCAGTTGGAGGAGTCGGTGTTTTGGTCCTCCAAAGCGTCCGCTTCCACCACTGCACGCATTCAAGACGCCATTCCAGCCATCGAACAGGCTGCACAGGCGTGGCGTGACCTCTACGATGGGGAATCGGGGCGGGAGTTCAAACTCGAAGAGCACTTGCAGCAACGCGTGAGCTTGATCGGCACCCTCGGTCTGATCCGCGATGAACTTGCTGCTGTGGAGCGGGAAAAAAACGTGCGCTTGCTGTCCACCCTCAACCGGGAAATCGCCGCCATTGTCCGCGACAATCCCGCGCCGTTTATCTACGAGCGCATCGGCAACCGGTACCGCAACCTCTTCATCGATGAGTTCCAAGACACGTCGATCACCCAGTGGCACAACTTGATTCAACTCTTCGAACACCTGGTCTCGTTGGATGAAATGGGCATGGTCGTGGGCGACGGCAAGCAGGCCATTTACCGGTGGCGAAACGGCAACTACGAGCAGCTCGAAGCGCTGCCCGGCCTCATTGGTAATCCCGGACCGGCGCTCGTCGACGCCGCTCAGGCATTGCGGCGTGCCCACCTCCCGGCGACGTTGAAGTTCAACCGCCGTTCCGGTTCAGCCATCGTTGACTGGAACAACCGGTGGTTCGGGAGCGTTCAACGCCACCTGCCGGAATCCTTGCAGGGCGTCTACGATGATGTGCAGCAAACGGCCACGGCCAAGCACGAAGGCAATGTACACTTGGCCTGCTTGGTCCAAGAAGAAGGGGTCGGCAAGCAAGACCAGCGCAACGCCTGGGTGGTGGAGCGCATCCTCGCCCACACGGGAGGAACCCTGGTTGATGAAGGTGGGACCAAACGGTACGTGCCACCCGCAGACGATTCGACTCATTTTGCGTTGTCCGACATCGTGGTGCTGTTGCGCCGCAACAAAGACGGCGCAGCCCTGGCCCAACACCTCATGGATTGCGGCATCACGCCGTGGACGTCCGAGAGTTTGCATCTGGGCCGCCATCCGGTGACACTGGCGGTGGTGGCCCTGTTGCGTTCGGTGCTCGACCCGGACAACCCCGCCCATGTGCTGGCATTCGCCCAGAACTACTGTGCCATTGACCGCACGGCTTCGGAAGCGGAGTTGCTGCGAAGCCACCGCACGGTGACGACCTACTTCGGATCGGATGGGGTCGAGCGGAAGCGCAGTGCGATGGATGCACGAGCCTTGTTCCAAGCTGTCGCGCCTGATCTACGCCCGTGGGAATTGGTGACAGCGCCGTTGACGTTGCTCGTGGGCCATTGCTTTGAAGCCCTCGGATGGTCCAACCGTTTCCCCGCGTACACGGAGGGCATGTTGGAATTGGTGCACGAAGTGGTGACCCAGCGCCGGGGCACCCTGAAGGACTTCTTATCCCACTGGGACCGGCGGGGGCACAAACGCAGCATCCGCGTGAGTGGGGCGCAGGACGCCGTTCAAATCATGACGCCCCACAAGGCCAAAGGCTTGGATTTCAACGTGGTCATCGCACCGGTTCATCCGGAAAAAATTGACCGGTTCAAGGATGAGATCCCGGTTCGGTTGGACGCCGAACGGTTTGGGTTGCCAGCAGCGCTGCTGCGGGACAGCGACTTGAAAGACACGGTCATGGACCACGAACGACAGGCCGAAATTGACCGCACCGTCTTGGATGCGTTGAATGTGGCCTACGTGGCTGCGACACGGGCGGTGGACCGGCTGGACATCGGATTGGAATTTGACAAACAACCTTCGGTCGACATGGCCATCCAAACCCTCCCGCAGTTGCTGTGGAAAGGGTGGCAGGAAGCCTTCCCCGAACGCGTGAACGACGCTACAGTGCTGGACAATTTTGGGGCACACGACCGAAAAGCGAGGTCCGCGGATGATCAGGCCGTTGGAACGGACCACGCGCAGCGGCTCGCGTTGGGACAGCCTTACGGCCAGCGTATTGTGCGTCCCAAGTTGCATTGGGCAGCTCTTGCTTCCGAGGGCAAATGGACGCCCATCGAGCACGGGAATGCCGTTCACGGATTGTTGGGCGAGTTAAAGTACGCAACGGATTGGCCGGGCTTGAAGGAGCAGATGGAGCGTGCCAACCTCTGGACTCCGGAGCAGCGCGCCTCCGTCTCGGCCTTGATCGATTCCATCCTCAACGGGCCGGCTACGCGCAAGTTTTTTGAAGCGCACGCCAAAGAGGTATTCGCCGAGCGCACCGTTCACTTCGGAGACGGTGAGTTGGGGCGGCCGGATCGGGTGGTGCACCTCGATGGGGTCTGGCACGTGGTTGATTTTAAAACCGGGGAAAAACGCGACAAACACAAATCCCAAGTGGCTGGGTATTGCGAGGTCATCAGCGCGATGCATCCGGACGAAATGGTGGAGGGCTGGCTCATCTACACGGAGCCCCTGCAACTCGTTCATGTGCCTGTGCTGTTTGGCGCTTCGTGAAGGGGCGATTTCGGAACAGGTTGCCTAACTTGCTATCCCAAGCCTGATTCCATGAAAAAAGCCTGCCTGTTCGCATGTTGCGCCCTACTCAGTGGCGTCCTGTTGGCCCAGCACTCCACGCCGAATGCACCGCTGTTCCAAAAGGGATTCCCAGTCCCTCAGGTGCACGCTGATGCATCGTTGGAAATCCGTGCAGAAGCCTGCGCTCCCGCGACGGCCCTTCGGGACTTGGAATGGAACAACGTACGGGCCCTCATCGAAAACGCCGGAGCGCTGTGGTACGACCGCGCCATCGACAAGGGAGCCTTCATGGTTCCGAAGGAAGAAGGCGTTTCTGTGGTATACGGAGGGGCGCTGTGGTTGGGTGGCATCAGCCCTGACCAACAGCTCAAGCTCGCTGCTGTGCGGTACCGGAACGTCGGAAACGATTTCTGGCCGGGGCCGTTGACCAACACCGGTGCGGCGGAAGTGGACCCCACAACATGCGAGCAATACGACCGGTTCACCATCACCCAGCGGGCGGACGCCATGCGCCACCGCCAGTACTTCGATTGCATCGCCGATCCCGATTGTGACCTCGAGGAGCAGTTCCCCAACGGCTACACGATTCCCTCCTATTTCTTCGAATACCCGGCGCACGGTAACGTGGGCCTCAACCAAGACTACTACCTCGCGCCGTTCAAGGATTACGACGGAAATGGATTCTACGATCCGGCCGCGGGCGACTACCCTTGGTACGATTTCCTCCAAGAAATCGATTGCGCCGAGCGCCGCCGCGAAGACCAGGTTCCGTTGTATGGGGACCAGACGTACTACTGGATTTTCAATGACAAGGGCAACATCCACTCGGAATCGCAGGGTGAGCCAATCGGAATGGAAATCCGCGCGCAGGCCTTCGCCTTCTCGACCAACGATGAGGTGAACAACATGCAGTTTTACAACTACGTGTTGATCAACCAAGGCACGCAGACCTTGACCGACACGTATTTTGCCCAGTGGGTCGATTGCGACCTGGGCGGCCACGTGGACGACTACGTGGGCGTAGACGTCGAGCGCGGCCTCGGCTACAGCTACAACGGCGACGCCTTCGATGAGCCGACGAGCTATTCCATCGGTTACGGGGAAAATCCGCCGGCGATGGGGGTGGACTTTTTCGAAGGGCCCTACCAGGATGCAGATTCCATCGACAACCCGCTGACCACCGTCTTTTCGGATGCCATCGACTCACTCGGCATTCCCTACCAAGGCATTGGCATCGGTTACGGTGACGGCGTCATTGACAACGAGCGCTACGGCATGCGGAAGTTCATTTACTACAACTGGAACTTTGGCATCAATGGCCAGCCTACGCTGGCGGCGCAGTACTACAACTACATGCGCGGGTTCTGGAAAAACGGGCAACGCATGGCCTACGGGGGCGACGGCCTGACCGCTGCCACCGGAGCGGACCTCGACATTCCCGCGGATTACATGTTCCCCGGCGATACCGACCCGTACCAATGGGGCACCATCGGTATTTCTGTCGAACCGTGGACGGAGGTGGGTGCGGGCAACCCGCCCGGTGATCGTTTGTTCCTGCAATCGGCCGGCCCCTTCACCTTGGAACCGGGTGACTACAACAACATCACCGTGGGCATGGTCTGGGCACGGGCCACGGGCGGTGAGCCGTTTGAGAGTGTGGAGCTGCTGCGTTTGGCCGACGACAAGGCGCAGGCGCTGTTCGACAATTGCTTTGAGATCGTGTCTGGTCCCGACGCCCCGGATGTGACCATTCAGGAATTGGAAAATGAGCTCATCCTCTATTTGACCAACGACAACCCGCTTTCGAACAACTACGGTGAAGCGTACATGGCGATGGATCCGTCCATCCCTACGGAATTGGAAGACGGGACGGTGCTTACCGACGAGGAGCGCAGTTATGTTTTTGAGGGCTACTTGATTTACCAGTTGCGCGACAACACCGTGAGCCCGTCTGATCTCGGTGATATCGATGCAGCCCGCCTCATCGCTCAATGCGACGTGCGCAACGGCATCACGCAGGTCATCAACAACGAATTCGATCCGGTGCTTGAATTGCCTGTTCCAAGTTTGCAGGCAGATGGCTCGGATGAGGGCATCTTCCACAGCCTGCGCATCACCAACGACGCGTTTGCCCAAGGCGACAACCGCTTGGTGAACCACAAGACCTATTACTTCATGGCGTTGGCGTACGGCTACAACAACTACCGCCCGTACGATCCGGTACTGGGCACGGGCCAGGACGTTCAGTTCAAGGCATCGCGCAAGGCCGCCGTGGGATCCATTCGATCGTACAGTGGAGTTCCCCACAACCCAGCACCAGAGTCGGGCGGTACGGTTCAGTACGCCGAGTACGGCAGCGGGGTGGAGATGACGAAG
>DJYV01000138.1 GCA_002448555.1 Flavobacteriales bacterium UBA6969 | reverse complement strand
CCCGGAGGACATCGACGCCAACGGCAATGTGGGCACGGGCGACCTCTTGCTCCTGCTATCGAAGTACGGGGAAGACTGCGCGGAGTAAGGCGCTGACGTCAGTACATCAAGTGCTTTTTCTGCTGGCTGCGCCATTCCGCGCGGGAGGCGTATTCGACGAAGAAAATTTTGATGTCAGCTTGCGAAGCATAATCCACAAAGAAGACCTTCTTGTCAGCCTGTGAGGCGTACTCCACCCAGTACCACTGGCCTTCATTGCCTTTCGCGCGGCTGACGTAATCGACCTTAAAGACGCACAAATCCGCCTGCGAAGCGTACTCGACTACAAACAATTTCACATCGGCTTGCGACGCGTAGTCCACCGTGAACACCTTTTGAGCTGCGGCGTTGAATGACAACGCCACCAAGGAAATCAATGCAATCCAGCGCATGGTGTCAAGGTAGGTTAATCACACGTATCACCGAATACACCCAACAATTGGAGCAAGTCATTCACTGTCACCACGCCGTCGTCATCCAAATCACCGACGCATCCGGCATCGTCAGTGAAAGTGCAACTTCCGTCGTCCATGGTCGCTGGCGGATCGTAGTTGGCAGCCGCAGCATAGGTACAGCCCAACAAATCGTCCTCGTCGCAAATGCCGTTGTTGTTGAAGTCGTACTCACACGGTTCAGGATCACCGCCGCCCCCGTCACCACCCTCACAGGCGTCGCAACTGTTGTAGCACACCACACCCAACTCAGCGTTTCCGTCGCTGGGCACCTCAAAATACCGATTGGTGAATTCACCCGTCGTCAGCGTACAAGCCGCATCCGCCAAGGGATCAAACACTTCCCCAAAGGCCCAATCGCCGTTCACAAACTTGTATTCAATCGGACCGGGTGCCAAATCCAACACCACCTCGTAGACGCCGTCTCCGTCGTCATCGCTCATCGGCGTGCACGTGCCGCACCAGCCGTCGATGCTGCCTCCGGTCACGTAGACACCGCCCTGCAGGGTTTCCTGCGACATGTCGACCTCAAAGCGCACGCCGTCAAAAGTCGTGACGCCGCCGTCATCGCCGCCGTCTCCGCCGAGCGCCTCCTCAATACCTGGCCGTGTGGCCAGCCAGTACAGCGTATTGGTCTCCGTGTTGCCGTCGTCGTAGCCGGTGAGGGTTTGGCATTGGTTCCAACCGGCCGCGGGATCAATGACCGCATGCGCCATGTAGACGAAGCCTTTCCACCCTTCTCCAATGCTCGGGTTGTCGAGGGCGGTCTGTAGCACCGGATATTCCTCCTCGATCCATTCCGGCTCGAGCAGTTCCTCAGTGATGGGCGTAAACGGCAGCATCTGGATGCAGTGGATGAACTCGGTATTGGCACCAAAGAACGTCCCGTAATCGACCTTGGTGCTCCATAACACCCCGACCACCTTGTTGGAGGCGAACAGCTCTTCGTAGATACCGTCGTTGGAATCCACCTGCCAGTATCGCTGGGTGGAGCGGATTTCGGTGGCCAGCATCAACCGACCCAAATCCCGCAAGCGATCGTTGCCCGTGGCCAAACCATATAGGTACACGCTGTACCAGGCATTGACCGCTTCAGAGGTGCTCTCTTGGTTGCGTCCGTCGCCAAACTCGAAGAGGCCCGACGCCCACGAATGGCCCACAAACCAGTCCTTGTTGCGCATGAAGGTGTAATGTGGATCAGACGCGGCGGGGTTGGCCAAATTGCGCACGAGGTGCATGACCTCATCGCCCCACTGCGCCACCCAAGTAGGGTTGTCTTTGGCCATGCACGCTGCAGCATACAAGAAGTAGCCGTAGTGGAAGTGGTGGTCGTTGTAAACGCCTTGATCGAAGCTGCCGCCGGACGTCGTGATGACGCCGCCCCACGTTTCGTCGTAGCGTAGCGGATCGCTGTTGGTGGCGTTGAGCCACGGGTGCAAGGCGTTGCCGAGGTTGGTTCGGAAATTCGCGGCCAGCGCAGTCTCGTTGAGCTCGTCGGCAATGACAGCCATGCGGCCCACTGCGGCGAGCTGCTTGGCTCCGAAGTACGTGTCGTTGGCGTTGATAGGCCAATTGGAATCGGCCGCCAAAGCGTCACGGACGTCCTGTTCCAGAGAAGGCGCAATCCCGCTGGGCGATTCGAAACCGATGGTCGTAAGCGCCTCGGTCATGTGCCACGCGCCCCCGAGCACCAGGGGCAAGTTACCCTTGATCGTGGGGTACGCCGTGCCGGCCTCGGGCGTTTCCTGCAAGACCGGCAGGTGATGCGGCAAGGCGCACTGCAATGCTTGCGTCGCCGGCCCTCCGCTCATGCTCGCGAGCACCCAATCAAACACCAACTCGGCTTGGTCGCCGGTGGCGGTGGCGCTGACCGTTCCTCCTGTGGGATACGCATCGGCATGCGCATCGAGCAGGGTGGTTGAAGTGGCAACGTTGTTGCCTGCTACCACAGCCATGCGCAGCACACCGTTCCACTGGCTTGGCCCTTGCAGGGTGTTGTTACCGGTGTAGGTCAATGCGATGGGTTCAGACGCGTACAGCACCCACGTCTGGCCGTTGTTGAGCACCAATTCAAACCGGCTGTCCGTAATGCTCGCATTGGGGCTGGCGCTGTTGATGCTCAAAATGGCGTGAATGGTGCTTATCTCCGGTGTCAATCCGGTGTACACGGTGGTCAGGTAGGGCATGCCGCGAACGACGGGTGCCCGAAGCGTCCCTGCACCCGAACTCCACTCGACCGTTACCGAAAGCGGATCATAGTTGACCACCTGGTGCGCCGCAAGGGATTCGCTGGTACCCAGCGTCCAATTCGACACAAATGAAGAAATCACAAACGTCTCGCTGGTCACCATACCCGGCATGCACCCACTCAACCCGTCGGTCGAGCACTTGACGATGTACGGCAGCGAATTGGCCACGCCCATGCCTTCGTTGAGCACGAAGTTTTCCCACCACGCATTGGTCGGCAACGGCGCATCGATTGAGGCCCAGCGATCCGTAGGGGCTTGCACCGAAGTGATGGGGGCAAACGGGGGCGCTTGGGTGCTCAGCGGCACATTATCCAACAACGAAATAGGCTGTTGGGCTCGTGTGTTTAGGAAAACGAAACATAAAGCCGATACAGCTAAAACAAAGCGAATTTGGTGAAGCTTCATGCTGGAATATACTTGAAATTCCGATGCCCTGCTTAACTTCTGCTCATGACCCGAGCCTTTCGCCTTCTCTGTGCAACCCCATCTGCCCTTATCATTGTCTGCACCAGTGCACTTGCTCAAGCGCCGCATGCCTTCCCCCATCACTACACCCTCCATGCGATGCATGCGGACATCATTCCGCTTTCGGCAGGTGAGAAGGCCGTGCTGGCCGACGCCATCATTGAAGGTGAGGTCGTCGCCACCCAATCGTTTTGGAAAAACAACCGCATCGTTTCCACCCTCACCATCGCCTCCGAAACCGTTGCGTACCAGGTCGAACTGATGGGCGGTGCCTTCGAAGACATGGGCTCCTTCTGCACGGGCGAGATGTACCTCAACACCGGCGCCAAGGGCACGTTCTACTTGAGTGGCAGCCACGCTGAAGGCTGGAAGCCGGCGTACGGGGTGCAATCCTACGAGCCGCAGCAGCGCGACGTCTTGACCATGGGATTCGACCGCAGCACCGTCGAATTGAGTACGGACTGGGCCGCCGGCAACGGCATGGAAATGTTGACCATCACCGGCACAGGTTTCGGGGCGGTGCAAGGCAACGGCTACGTCACCTTCGAGACCGGCGGCGGCTATTATGACGCAGACGCCGCAGCCAATTTCAATTATACCGATTGGTCAAACACCTCCATCACCGTCGAAATCCCGCAAGCCCAATCCAACCGCGTCCGGATCATCACCAACGATGGCACCACGCTCGAGTCGGCCGACTCCTTGCACATCCGCTACAACCTCGACTCGGAGCCTTTCAGCCCCTACGGCTACACCCACCTCTACAACAACTACGGCGACGGGAGCTACCTCTTCCATGTCAACGAGGCCATCTTCAATGAACCCGAACGCCTCGAAGCCGTGGAGCGGACATTGGACGATTTTGTCTGCAAGACCGGGGTGAATTTTCAACTCAACGAGACGCCTACGCCTTTGGGCTGGGATCTCGGCGATGGGCAAAACACCATCTCCTTCGACACCCCGGACAACCCGCTCTCCCCAGGCACGGTCGGCTATTGCAACACGCTGTGGTGGAGCTGCATCCTCGGCGACGTCACCTTCTACGTCGCGGGCGAGATCGACGTGGTGCTCAACGCAAACTTCGATTACGACTACGGCACCGGCGACCTCACCGACGGCAACGCCAAATTTGCGTACGTGCTGATGCACGAGCTCGGACACGCCATGCGCCTCGGGCACGTCAACGAATGGGGCGAGAGCATGTACCCGTCAGTCACCGATTGGCCCTCCCAGAATTGGTTTGAACGCGACACGATTTCCACCAACGACCGGCTGGGCGTGTCGCAAGCCGTGGACGTCGCTTCAACGTTTACGTTCAGTGCCTGCGGCATTTCCGTGATGGAGCCGCTCGACATCGATTGCGAGCCGGTGGTGGAGGTGGCGGAGGTCGAAGAGGCTGCGTTGCCAGCGCCTTACCCCAATCCGTTTGAAGACTTCATCAACTTGCCAAACGCAGCTGCTTGGACGCTACTGGACATCACCGGCAAGGTCGTGCAGCGCGCACCCAACACCAGCACAGCCATCGCAACCGAAGGGCTACCAGCGGGCTGCTACCTGCTCCGATCGGAGGGCATTGCCGAGCCACGCACCTACCGGATGATCAAAGATTAAAGGAGGATATCACCAACGCATCGGCACCTCCATGAGGAGGATGCGGGCGTCTTCCGACGCGGCAATGTCGATGCTGGACGTGTTCCATACGCCGAGGCCGTCGCGGCGACCGAGCGTGCGGCCGTCAATGGTCACGGAGCCCTCGAGCACAAAGGCGTAGACGCCTTGGTCGTCCCCATGCAGCGCATACGATTGTTTGTGCCCAGCATCCCATGAGCCGAGGTTGAACCACGCGTTTTGGTGGATCTCCACCCCTTCGGCGCCGTCGGGACTGACGACGGTCAGGAGGTTGTTGCGTTCGGCGCTTGCGTCAAAGGCTTGCTGGTCGTAGCTGGGCTTCAGGTCCCGGGCGTTCGGGAACATCCAGATTTGCAACAGGCGCACAGGCTTGGTGGCGTTGGGATTCTTCTCGGAGTGCAAGACACCTGTTCCAGCGGACATGATTTGGACTTCACCGTGGCGAATCACAGACGTATTCCCCATGCTGTCTTGATGTTCCAAGTCCCCTTCAAGCGGAATGGTGACAATCTCCATGTTGTCGTGCGGATGGGTATTGAATCCAGCACCCGCCCCAATAAAGTCATCGTTCAACACGCGTAAGGCGCCAAAGTGCATGCGTTCGGGATTGTGCCAGCTGGCAAAACTGAACGAATGGTAAGTGTCGAGCCAACCGTGGTCGGCGTGGCCGCGGGTATCCGCAGCGTGGTAAACGTATTGGGCTTGATTTTCCATGGAAAAAGGGCGAAAGGCAGCTGTACTGAAAAGGACAACTGCACCAAGGAATAGAATGTTCCGAACGGTCATGACTTTACGAACTGTGCCGTGGGCTTTATTGTTTCGAGCATCATAAAATTAAGGCAGGCAAATTTTGAATTGGTCATTGAAATACCAACCTTGCAATTCATTCAAAATCAACCCAATGAAACCCTACCTAACCCCATTGAAGGCAACCGCCTTAGCCCTGTGCATCGCACTTTTTGCGTGCAACGCCCCCACCGAATCCACCCTACCTACTTCCAGTGGCTTCTCGCCTGAAGACGGTCCCGTGTACTTTGGAAGCGAGGCCTCCGTGCAACTCGTCAAGGACATCGACGCAGCCTGGGCAGCCGAAGACATGGAGCAGCTGGCTTCGTTTTTCGCCGACACCTGCGTCTTTGATTGGTACGATGGCAACCGCTACGAAGGACCAGAAGGGTTCATCGGTCGCATCATGGCCGACACCCTAGACAATGATTGGGACTTTCAATGGGCCTATTCTGTCGACGCCAACTTGGACGAGGCCGGAGATTGGGTCCACGCCGGATTTGACGTGGTCAGTTCAAAGGACAGCGTCGAAGTTGAGCACGCTTGGTTCCAAGAGTGGTATTACATCGAAGGAGGAAAGGTCCTCTACTGGTACAACATGAAGGGCACCCGGCCCAACTAGAGGATCACGGCCAACACGGCCCATCCAACCAAGAAGCCGCCAGCTACGAGTCCGCCCAGTGCGTGGATGAGTAGGCTGGCGCGCTTTTTTTCCAGCTGCTGCATTTTGACCAGCTGCGCCTTGGCGAGGTTGCGGAAATTCGCCTGCTTGCGCACCGTTTCGGCATCGCGCGAGCGCCGCACAAAATCGTACACCAAGGCCCGGCATCGATCGATGCTGCCTTGAAACGGGTCATACTCCGCGAAGAGCACCCATTGAATGGCGTGAAATACCAGCTTGATGCGTTGTTGTGCAGGCATGCCTGCTTCAACGCAAAATCAGGCAGAAAGGTTACATCCGCGCGATGCGGCGAACTGCCAAGTACCGGCCGCTCCCGGTCGTTGCCACGACCTGCACAGCATACGACTGAGGACCATTCGGCAGATTGGCGCCGAGATCGAAGGTGTGCGCACCCGCCGGCAAATCCCCGAAGTCGCGTTCCCACACGCGCTTGCCGTTGAGGTCGAACACGGTCACGTGCACGGCCGCCGGCTGTAGCAATTCCAACGGCAAGGCAGTCGAGACGGAGAACGGGTTGGGGTAATTAACACCCAACGCCATCACTTCTGTGGTGCGGCGTTCTTCGTAACCGATGCCGACCGTGCCCTCGCCCTCCACCGTCACTTCGTATTCGGAAACGTATTCGCCGTTGACGGCGTCCCATTCGAGCGACGCCAACTGCAGGTCGTAGCCGTCGTTGAACGCGAAGTCCTGTTCCGGCGTCAAGGGGTCCGGCCCTTCGGGATACAGGTCCGCGTGGGTCTGCACCGCATCCACCACCGCCGCATGCGGCCACGTCCATTGCGACACGGCGCTGTACTGCGTGCTGACGTGCACCTGGAAGTGCATGTGCGTCACGCGCCCGGGGTACCAGCCCGGTACGATGGTGATGAATTCGCACTCCCCGTTGTCATCGGTGATCTGGTAGCCACGGCAGTACGTCAGGCC
>DJYV01000102.1:26308-32644 GCA_002448555.1 Flavobacteriales bacterium UBA6969 | reverse complement strand
GTTCAATCGCTCCGGCCAATTTGCACCCAATGGAACTTCGTGCAAGACTTTGATGCTTCCGTCCCAACGACCGTCCGTGCAAGTGAATTCGGCTTCCACCACGTCCAGAGCATCCATGGAGGTTCCGCTCATGGTGCCCAATACACGAAAGGGCCGATTCGGCCCGTATGCACCCAATTCAGTGGTTTTCAATTCCATATCGAACGGTCGGAGACGTCTTATCTTTGCAACAATATGGAGCAATTTCTCCAAAAGCATCAAGGAAATGAACCTCGAACTTACTGAAGAGCACATCGCCGTCCGGGACGCCGCCCGCGACTTCGCCCAAAACGTACTCAAACCCACGATCATCGACCGCGACAACGAGCAGCGGTTTGCAACCGAGGAAATCAAAGAACTCGGGCAACTTGGGTTCATGGGCATGATGGTGGATGAGAAGTACGGAGGAAGCGGGATGGATACCATGAGCTACGTCTTGGCCATGGAAGAAATCAGCAAAGTCGACGCGTCTGTGAGTGTTTGCATGAGCGTCAACAACTCCCTTGTATGCTACGGACTGCAGGCCTACGGAACAGAAGAGCAAAAGGAAAAATACCTCCGCCCCTTGGCATCTGGCCAAAAGATTGGAGCGTTCTGCCTCAGCGAACCCGAAGCGGGTTCCGATGCCACATCCCAGGCCACCACCGCCATTGATTGCGGTGACCACTACCTTCTCAACGGCACCAAGAACTGGATCACCAACGGCGGATGCGCCAGCACCTACCTCGTCATTGCACAAACGGATACTGACAAGGGCCACCGTGGAATCAATGCCTTGATTGTTGAGCGGGACATGCCCGGTTTCATCGTTGGGGCCAAGGAAGACAAAATGGGCATCCGAGGGTCGGATACGCACACCTTGATGTTCCAAGACGTAAAAGTGCCCAAGGAAAACCGCATCGGAGAAGACGGATTTGGATTCAAATTTGCCATGAAGACCTTGGCCGGCGGACGCATCGGCATCGCAGCCCAAGCCTTGGGCATCGCCTCCGGGGCATACGAACTTGCCTTGGCCTACTCCAAAGAGCGGAAGGCCTTTGGTAAAACCATCAACCAGCACCAGGCCATCGCATTCAAACTGGCCGATATGGCAACGCAGATTGAAGCCGCCCGCTTGATGGTGATGAAAGCCGCCGCTTTAAAGGACGCGGGTGAAGACTACGACCTCGCTTCCAGCATGGCTAAGCTCTATGCTTCTGAGGTGGCCATGACCCAAACCGTCGAAGCGGTTCAGGTGCACGGCGGGTATGGTTTTGTAAAAGAATACCACGTCGAACGTTTGATGCGCGACGCCAAGATCACCCAGATCTACGAAGGCACCAGTGAGGTCCAGAAGATCGTCATCAGCCGTTCGATCCTGAAGGACTAATTCACGAGGCGCTGATTGCCAGCGTCCCACACTTCTTCGCCGGTAGCAGTGGTCACGACCACTTCTGGAATCCCATCCCCGGTTCGATCCTCCACGAGGACGCTCACCCCCCTGGTCATCCGGCTCATCCCGACCGGCTCACCCGATCCAATCGTTCGCTCTTGCACCCACCCTTCGTTGTCCACGTACAGCACCGTGGAAGAAGCCAGGTCTTTGCCCAATCGGAACGCCAACCGTTGCCCCACAGGGACGCGCACCGGAGACCGGTACCGGTCTTCCCCCGCCCGGCTCAAGATGCGGACGGAGCCGTCGTCTTGGCCGGCAAAAATGTAATCGCGCGGTCCGATGCGGAGGTGCGATAAACTCACGATGTGCCGGCCAGATTCCGCCTTGAACTTCCAACCTGGCGTACGTTCGCCTTCCTTTCTGAAATTGAATACCTCCCCGTTCGGCGCTGCCAGCAAGAAGCGGAATTGGCGGTTTTTGTCATAATCAAATACCGCAAACGCAGAGAAGCCTGTGGACCAACGCTTCGGAAACCCCTTCACCTCGCGGCCCAGGACATCGATCACATGAAACAGCTTGCCCGCGCCAATGGCAACCTGGTACTTTCCGTTGCGGTAGAGGTCGACTTCCCATACCGCAGGCGCCGCATCGGATTCGATGTCAATCGCCCACACTTCTCGGCCCTTCTCTTGGGCCACGACCCGGTTTTCCTGCCGCACAAGTTCCATCCGCTCACCGGATCGATGGTTGCGCGCATACCCCAAAATACCGGTCGGCACACGTGCGGTGGTTTCGGTAGGCGCGAGGGCCACTGGGGAGGCCGCAGCCCCTGCACCGACCGACTGCGTTTCAACGCTCCAAACCAAGCGTCCGTCCGCCAATGCCTGACCCGTTCTGGATTCGCCATTGCTGACTCGGGCAAAATCAAATCGAGCGGGGGCCTCGCTGGCTTCCGAGCGGTATCGAGGCACCTGAGACCACGCGGGTTCAGTTTCCTTGGCCGGGATGTACCAAACACCGTTCTCCCACGATCCCAAGCGTTGCGCCGCTGCCGCGGAATCACGCCCAACGTAAGCACGTAAGCGAACCCCGTCCACCGTGCAGGTCAACCAAGACGACTCCACCAACCACGCCAATGAGTCGGGCACCTCAGCTGCGGTGGTGGGATAGGCTCCAACCGCCGCCGCATCGATGCCGGGCGCCGCAGCCACCCGCTCATACCACGCCGCCCACGACTGAGGAAGCACAGGCTCGCTCGGCGGCGGCTTCTCCCCTATTTGGGTAATCAATTTTGCAGCCTTTCCTGCCCTGCCCTGCCGTTCAAACGAAGATTCCACCGTCCCATCACCAAGCAGCACTTGCACCGTACGTCCGACGGAACGCGGCTGCCAGTGTGCGGCCATGGCACCCGGCTCAAGCTCCCACTCCTCCAATGCGGCACCCAAAATCCAACCGCCCTGCCACGTTTTGCTGACCCACCCGGCGGGCAAAACTGTGGGAGCCGATGTGGAATGATACACGGACACCGCTTTCGCATGTTGGGTGAACGCCGTCAACATGCACGACACGGGATCTTGGACTTCCAGCCCGTTAGGCCATGGCGCTGGCTGTTCCCAATGATCAAAGGCGTCGCTGACCACATCGGTCGGGTCCACGTACTGAGGTTTTGCAGCGCGCTGTGAAAGCACCCACGCCGCGCTTCCCAGCACAGCCGCAATCACCCCGCCAACCGTAAGCCCACGCTGCCAATTCATGGAACCAAGTTCAGGAGATTCGGCTCCAATTCGTGCGGCCTTGTTGTGCACGTATCAACGCAGCTTTGAGGATAGCGTAGGGAGGCGATTCGAGGTGCGGGTCCTCCTCGAGAATGCGGGTCCCAACGTACCGTGCGGTGGTGAGCAGTTCCCGGTCGCGCAGCAGGTCTGCCATTTTAAGATCCGGCACGCCGGATTGCTGTGTGCCCATCAAGTCGCCTGGCCCGCGCAATTCCATGTCCACCTCAGCCAGCTCAAAGCCGTCATTTGTGCGGCACATCGTTTCGAGCCTTCGCCGGCCGTCTTTGGACAATTCATTTCCGGTCATCAAAATGCAGTAACTCTGCTCAGCCCCGCGGCCGACTCGGCCCCGCAGTTGATGCAGCTGAGCCAGCCCGAAGCGCTCGGCACTTTCGATGACCATCACCGATGCATTGGGGACGTTGACGCCCACTTCGATGACGGTTGTCGCCACCAAGATGTGGCTCGTTCCGTTTGCAAAACGCTCCATCTCCATGTCCTTCGCATCGGGCTTCATTCGGCCATGGACAATTCCAATGCGGAAATCTGGGAGTGAGAACCGCCTCGAGAGGCTCTCGTAGCCGTCCATCAAGTCCTTGTGATCCAAGGTGGCACTTTCCTCAATCAACGGATAGACGACGTACACCTGGCGCCCGCGCTTGATTTCGTCTTCCATGAATTGGAACACCGACAGCCGCGCCTCGTCGGTGCGGTGCACGGTTTTGATCGGCTTGCGACCGGGCGGCATCTCATCGATGAGGCTGACGTCCAAGTCTCCGTACGCGGTCATGGCCAATGTCCGCGGAATGGGCGTTGCGGTCATAACCAACACGTGCGGTGCCGGGTTGGCCTTGGCCCAGAGCTTGCTGCGCTGGGCTACGCCAAATCGGTGCTGTTCATCAATGATGGCGAGCCCCAAACGCTTGAATTGGACGCCGGGTTCGATAAGGGCATGGGTCCCGATTAGGATGTGCACCTCACCCGATTCCAAACCGGCCAAGATGGGCTTTCGTAGGGCGGTCTTGACGCTTCCCGTCAACAGCTCGACGCGTACAGGCAGGTCCGCCAAGGCCTCTTGAAAGGAAACGTAATGCTGGTTGGCCAAAATCTCCGTCGGGGCCATGACACACGCTTGGTATCCATTGTCCAACGCCAATAACACCGTCAACAACGCAACCATGGTTTTACCGCTGCCCACATCGCCCTGCAGCAGCCGATTCATGTGCCACCCGGTGTTCAGGTCGGCGCGGATCTCGCGCATCACGCGTTTTTGTGCTCCCGTAAGCTGAAAAGGGATGTGCTGGCTGTAATAAGCGTTGAACAGCTCCCCCACTTCACCAAACCGCACGCCTGGGACATCCTGGGTTTGCGCTTGCTTCTGCTTGAGCAGCTTGATTTGCAGCAGGAGGAGTTCTTCGAATTTCAAGCTGCGACGGCCGCGCTCGGCTTCCTCCGCATTTTGCGGTGCATGCACCTGCCGGAACGCGTCGGCTCGAAATGGAAACTTCAGTTCCGTCCGAATGGCTTCGGGCAGACGTTCCGCCGCACTGAATTGGGGATGCGCCAGAAGTGTTCGAACGGCCTTAGCGAGCCCGGCTGAAGACAAGCCCCGTTGGGTCAACTTTTCCGAAGTCCGGTAAACCGGCTGCAGACCAGCGCCTTTGCGCTGCTCGAACTGCGCCTCGAGCTCGACTTCCGGATGTGGCATGTTCCACCGGTTCTGGTATTTGGTGGGCTTGCCATAGACCACCACCTTTTGCTGAACCGGAATCTGAGAAGCCATCCAACGCGCGCCTTTGAACCAAACTAGGTCAATCGTTCCGGAATCATCCTTGAATTTGGCCACGAGTCGGGAACCGCGTTTGCCCGGAACTTGATTGATGCCGGTGATCACCCCACGAAGCTGGACAGCCACCGCATCTGAGGAGAGGGCATCCACCCGTGCAAACGCCGTGCGGTCCTCGTAGCGAAAAGGCAAATGTTCCAGCAGGTCCCCTGCTGATGCAATCCCCAATTCCGACCGCAGCCACTCCGCACGCTTCGGGCCAATGCCTTTGACGTATTCGATGGGAGTATCAGTGAAATCAGGTGCCATGGGGAGTTGCTGTGCGCACCTCGAAGGTCGGCGTGAACACCTTGAAATGCAACACCCGCCAACGAAAAGAGCCAACCCAAAGGCCGGCTCTTTCTCGAATGGGGAAACGCTCGGATCAGTAGCCGTTGGCCAGCATCTGAACGGGATTTTCCAAGTAATTCTTGAAGTCCTGCAAGAAGGCCGCGCCTGAAGCACCGTCAACCGAACGATGGTCACAGCTCAAGGTGACCTTCATAACGTGCCCCGGTACCACAGCACCGTCCTTCACAACGGGTACGGCATTGATGCCACCAACCGCCAAAATGCACGAATCCGGTGCATTGATGATGGCCGTAAACTCGTCGATGCCAAACATCCCGAGGTTGGAGATGGTGAAGGTGTTTCCTTCCCAATCGCTGGGTTGCAATTTCTTGTCGCGCGCTTTGCCGGCGTAGTCTTTCACCTCCGCACCGATTTGGGACATGCGCTTCAAGTCGGCGTGGCGAACCACGGGGACCAAAAGTCCCTCATCGACTGAAACCGCCACTCCAATGTGGACGTGTTCGTTGAATCGGATGCGGTCGCCCAACCAGCTGCTGTTGACGACCGGGTGCTTTTTCAATGCCAAGGCCGCAGCCTTCACAACCATGTCGTTGAAGCTAATTTTCACCTCGCCTCCGTCATTGATTGCTTTGCGCGTGGTCATCGCTGCTCCCATGTCCACACTCACCGTCAAGTAGAAGTGCGGCGCGGAGAACTTACTCTCAGAAAGGCGGCGAGCGATGGTCTTGCGCATCTGGCTGATGCCGACTTCCGTGAAGCGCTCTACGCCTTGAACCGGTACACCTGCACCTTGGGCTTGGTACGCTTCTACGTCGCGTTTTACCACGCGGCCGCCATCACCGGAACCGGGAATCATGGAGACGTTCAAGCCGCGTTCTTCTGCAAGTTTCCGAGCCAACGGCGAGGCCTTCAAGCGACCGTTCGCTGAAGGGGCAACCGGGGCTGGAGCCGGGGTTGCTGCAACCGGAGCGGGCGCAGGAGCGGGCGCTGGAGCGGTTGCCGGTGCTGGA
>DJYV01000102.1:13571-25977 GCA_002448555.1 Flavobacteriales bacterium UBA6969 | reverse complement strand
CTGGAGCGGTTGCCGGTGCTGGAGTTGGGGCGGGTGCCTCGGGCTCAGCTGGTGCCTCAGCTGCGGGAGCTTTGGCCGCTTCTTCCAAAACCGCCGAAATGTCTTCACCCTTCTCACCCAAGATGCACAACAGGCTGTCTACAGGTGCCGTCGAACCTTGTTCTACGCCGATGTGCAAGAGCACGCCGTCGAAGAACGACTCGAATTCCATGGTGGCCTTGTCGGTCTCGATTTCCGCGAGAATTTCACCGCTTTCCACCTCGTCCCCTACTTGCTTGAGCCAAGATGCTACCACGCCTTCTGTCATGGTATCGCTCAACTTGGGCATGCGAACAATTTCTGCCATTGTCTAAGTATGTAGTGTTCTACTCGTCATTTAATCAATCGCGAACGAAGGGGTAGTCGGCCGTAGCGTAGACGTCCTCATACAATTCGCTGGCCTCCGGGTAGGGGCTTTCTTCCGCGAAGGCAATGGATTCTTCCACCTGCGCTTTGACTTCCTTTTCCACAGCCTTCAATTCTTCCGCAGTGTTCCAGCCTTGGTCGATGAGCACCTTACGGACATGCTCAATGGGATCCTGCTCTTGGTATTCGCCAAGCTCCTCTTTCGTTCGGTACTTCTGTGGGTCTGACATCGAGTGTCCTTTGTAGCGGTACGTCTCAATATCGAGCAACGTGGGGCCTTCGCCCTTGCGTCCGCGTTCAGCAGCTTCTTTGATGGCGTCATGCACTGCCTCTGGGCTCATGCCGTCCACCGTTGCTGAAGGCATGCGGTAGCTTGCGCCCAAATGCTCCAAATCGGTCACGTTGGACGTGCGCTCGACCGAAGTTCCCATCGCGTATTTGTTGTTCTCCACGATGAAAATGACTGGCAACTTCCAGGTCATCGCCATGTTGAACGTCTCGTGCAAAATCCCCTGTCGCGCTGCGCCATCGCCGAAGAAACAGAGAGTCACGTGGTCCTCGTTGCGGTACTTGTCCGCGAAGGCAATGCCTGCACCCAAACCGATTTGTCCACCGACAATACCGTGCCCTCCGAACAGGTTGCGTTCTTTGTCGAACATGTGCATGGAACCGCCTTTACCCTTGCTCGTACCGGTGCGTCGACCGTACAATTCAGCCATCACAAACTTCGGGTCAGTACCGAGCACCAAAGGGTGAGCGTGGTCGCGGTAAGCCGTGATCATGCGATCGGTTGGGCGGATGGCCTCCGAAATGCCTGCAAGAATCGCCTCTTGTCCAATGTACAAGTGGCAAAATCCTCCGAATTTTTGCTGAATGTAAAGCTGACCACAACGCTCCTCGAACTTGCGCATGAGGTACATGTCGCGGAACCACCGCTGGTACACCTCCTTTGAGTGAGGAACAGAAGCGGCTTTCTTGGCGGCCTTTTTTGGCGCTTTGGCCTTGGCTTTAGCCGGGGTTGTAGGTGTGCTTGTAGACATGGTTTAATAAGTCTCGAAGTGCAAATATAGGTTCGACTTTTCGATGATTTGACACCCGGATTTCGATGGCCATTGCATTGGCGCTACGTGGTGTACTAGGTACACAAAATTTTCAACTCAACCAAACGCCATCCGGTACGGCTTCATCAGAAGAAGGTATAAGCGAAGTAACCAGTAAAAAAGCCTGCATACGTGCCGTTTTTTGTATCTTTTCGGCCTTGGACCTGCAAACTGCCCTTACCTCGCTAGCCCCCATTTCACTGACAGAAATCGAGGAGGCGGAGCTCATGAATCGTCTGGATCAGAAGTACCTGATTCATCGGGAATGGGTGCCACAATTGGTAGGCGCGATCAAAGACGAATACCACATCTTGGAGGTGGACGGCGCGCGGCAGACCGAGTACCGCAACCGGTTCATTGAGACCACGAGCAAGAGCTCCCTGCACGAGCACACCCGAGGCCGCAACATCCGCTTCAAAGCCAGAATCCGCCAATACGGCAGCAACCTGCGCAGTTTCCTCGAGGTCAAAGAAAAAACCGTGCATGGCCGCACCGTTAAAGCCCGCATCGAACGCCACGCAACCGCCGGAATCGAACACCCCTTGACCCCAGAGGAATCGAAATTCTTGAGCAGCCACTACAAATACGGGGATCCGGAACTCTCCGAAGTTACTTGCCACTTCAATCGTTTCACGCTGGTGTCCAATGACCAAGCCGAACGCATCACCATCGACACCGACATCGTCTTCCGATCAGGCGACAAGGAAGAAAGCTTGGGTGAACTCTGCATCATGGAAATCAAGCAGGAACGCATCAACCGCAATTCACCCCTGCTGCAGGCACTTGAACGCTTCAAATTCGAGTACACTCCGTTGGGAAGAAGGACAAGAATGTCCAAGTATGTCGTTGGTATGTTACTTTTGAACCCTAACCTGACCCCTCGAACGTACCGTTCGGTGATGAAACGTGTCCGGCGCATGAGGGAAAACTTACATTGAAGCGATGGAAAACGTGTTGAATTTGCTCATCCCATTTGCCGGGAACCTAGTGTCGTGCCTGGTGCTCGTCCTTGGCATTTACCACGTCATCTCCAAGCGCAGGGACTACGTGTTCTCGTTCATCTTGGTCTCATCCGCTGTCTACCTGCTGTGCAACCTGCTCATGGCGGTGGAGATTGACCTCGCCTTCGCGCTGGGTCTGTTCGCCATCTTCGGCATCATCCGCTACCGGACGGATGCCATTCCCATTCGGGAAATGACGTACCTCTTCATTGTGATTGCGTTGTCCGTATTGAACGCCTTGGCCCCTGCAGCCACAGGTTGGATTGCTGTAGGTGCCGCCAACGTCGCTGTGTGGGTCATCACATTCATCTTGGATCGCTTGTGGGCCATTCGACACTTGGCCACCAAGGTCGTCATCTATGACCGGGTCGACCTATTGGCCGAAGGACGCCGCGAGGAGTTAATCCGCGACTTAGAACAACGCACGGGGGTCACTGTCATTCGCATCGAAATCGGCAAAGTTGATTTGCTTCGTGATACCGCAGTCATTAAAGTCCACTTTGACGGCGATGCCCAACCGGGACATTTTGAAAGCCAAGGGGGGGGTTAAGCTTTTTCCAATAGCACGACTGCGTGTGCACTGACGCCTTCTTCTCGCCCGACAAAACCTAGCTTTTCTGTGGTCGTAGCTTTGATGCTGACCTGGTGCAATTCCACACCCATGAGACCTGAAATGCATTGACGCATGGCGTCTACATGCGGCCCAATTTTCGGTCGTTGTAAGCAAATGGTGCAGTCCACATTGCCCAACGACCAACCGGCCCGGGAGACCAGATCGTAGGTGTGCTGAAGGAGCTTTTTGGAATCGATGCCTTTGTACTGCGGATCCGTGTCGGGGAAATGGTAGCCAATGTCGCGCATGGCCAATGCGCCCAGCAACGCGTCGCAAATCACATGCAACAGGACATCTGCATCGCTGTGGCCCACGGCCCCGTGCGTGTGCGGTACCTCAATGCCTCCGAGCCAGAAGGATTCCCCTTCTGCCAGTTGGTGAACATCGTAACCGTAACCAATCCGGAAGGCCATCGAATCAGCCTTCGACTTCGGTGGATTGAGCCAAATCTGAGAACTGCAACCGCAGCGTAAAGCGAAGGGTGTTCGCCAGCGGATTCTGTTGACGCGTCGAAATCAGGTAGCTCAAATCCACGGTGAAGACGGTGTATTTGATGCCTGCACCGAGGGTAATGAATTGACGCGCTCCCTTGGAGTAATGCTCATTGAAGAAACCGGTTCGAAATGCGAAGGCATCGTTGAACAAGTATTCGACTCCGCCACCGATGTTGAATTCCCGCAATTCTTCCCGGAAAATGCTGCCGTCTTCGACACTGTACGTACCGTCTTGATTAAAGTTGACCACACCCGGCGCGTCATAGAAGCTTTGGATCATGCCTGTGGCCACCCCCACGTTGGGGTCGTAGCCGCTCACGATGGACGTGCCACTTTCCTGATCATAAATCGGGGTAGTGGGCACCAGCAGTTTGTTCACATCAGCTGTGAACGTCAAGCTGTTGTAGTCGTCAACCAGGATTTTCAACGCAGCTCCCGTCTTCAAGTTGGTCGGAATGAAATCGCGCTCAGCCGACTCACTGTAGCTCATCTTCGCGCCAATGTTTGAAATGCACATACCCCAATTGAACACCGCGTCCTTGCCACTGATTTTCGCATTGGGGTTGGTGTAAAAGGCGCTCACATCAACGGCCACTGAACGACCCGGCTTCGAATTGGCGCCCAACACGTTGGTGCCGCCCGTGAGGTTTGAATTGATGAACCGGCCGGCGATGCCGCCACTGAATCGGTCACTCAATTTCTGGCTGTACCCAACGTCGAGGCTGAACTCAGCGGGCTGAAAGTCGCGGATGGTCGTACCCGTTTCGTCGGTGAAGGTGATGTTACCAAGGCTGAAGTACCGGAGTGCTCCACCCCACGCCGATCGCTTATCGATGCGACGGACAGCAGAGAGGTAAGCCAAATTCATGTCGTCCACCAGGGCACGCAACCACGGAGCATAGGCGAGGCTGAATTCAATCTCGTCTGTGACAAACGCCATCTTCGCCGGATTCCAATGCAAGCTGTTGCCATCAGGTGAAAGCGCCACACCGGCATCTCCCAACGCCCCAGAGCGCGAATCAGGAGCAATCATCAAAAAAGGTACGGCAGTCGTTATGGTATTGAGTTGTACCTGCTGTGAAACTTCTCCTGGCGTCAATTGGGCGCTTGCTGAACCAACGGCCAGCATCAGCACCACGACAGCGGCCATTTTACTCACAAAAGCTTTCATCTCTTTCATTGTTGTAGGGTAGCGCAAAGTAAACGCAAAAACCCATCATTTGGTTACGGACGGATAACGACCAATTGATCGGAATATTGCGCGGCTGTTCCTGTTTCTGGAATCAAGGTCAAACGGAAGATGTACACCCCGGCGGAAACCTCTGTTCCAGAAGCGTCATGGCCCATGTCCCATCGGAGCGATTGGTCCCGGAATCCATCGGCAAGCCATTGCGCCTCTCGTCGATGCACCAACGATCCTGAGGCTGAAAACACTTCCAACACGTACGTCGCATTGGAGCAGGCGGTGTTGTGTTCAATGTCAAAGTTGAACCCCTTCGCCGAAGGGTTCGGATAGGCGGTTACAGCCCCTATTGCCGCATCCAAACTGGGTGCGACAATGAACTCCACTTCGGCGCTTCCTTTGTTGTTCTGTACATCCCAGACCACCAACTCGAGGGTGTGCATGCCTTCTTCAAGGTCCTCAAACGGATAGCGGACTGTTCCGCTCTTGTAGGTATTCAAATCGGTGGTGTAGTGATCATTGAGTACGACGCTTTCGCCGGACTGACCGTCCATGGTGGCCTTGATGTCATGGCCGATGCCAACGCCGGAAGCATTGATTCCACCTTCGTCAAATACACGCGCCAACAACCACGGGTTTTCATCGGTCAAGCCGCCCGACTCGAACAAGGTGTCATTCAGAAAAAGCCGAACCGTCGGCGGTGTTTCGTCAACCGTGAAAGACGTATCCACCCCGCCAACGACAAAGTTCTCATTGGACCCGTGGGCGTCGGAAGAATCTGAAACAGCGTACGCGCTGATTCGGCCTGTTCCGTAGCTGTAGTCGATGTCCCGGGGAACAACAAACTCAAACGAAAAGGTCCCAGCCGTCACACTCGCAACTCCTCGGAAGAGCACGTTTCGGAACACTTGAAAGGTGTGGGGGTTGGGGGCTCCGTCGTTGTTCAACGTGGTGATTTGCGAGCGCTTGTCAAACAACTGCACGTGGACAATGCCATTGAAATCGTGCAGGGTATCCCCGGCTGCATTGGCAACGTGCCCGGCGACGGACGCCAAATCAAGTGCTCTCAACGTGTCGGGGACGGAGGTAATCTGAACGCGGTGCTCCGGATAGTTCAATTGCAGCGCCGGATCACCCAAAAGCGAGAAGTTGCGCTTGTTGCTGCTGTTGGACACCTGCGGGTCGTTTTTGGTCACTTTGACAATGTCCCCAAGGCGCAAGGGCGTGGCCCCTGTATCCTGAAGGGCAATGGCATAAAATGCGCGGTTGAGCTGCTGGTTCGACCCGCTGAAAACAACCCGCGTCGTCGTCAGCATAGCAATGGCTCCCCCATTCGGGTTGCGCACCATCATTTCACCCGCGGAGTCCACCTCCGGATCATCGAATCGAGCCAACTCGCACGTGGCCGTCATGAACAGGGGCATCCGCGCGAGGTTTTCCCAATTCTGAATGGTCGTTGTATTCAGGATGCGCTCGTGGGACCAGCCGCGTTCGCCACCGTGACCGATGTAATTCACAATGAGGGCACCGTCCTGAACTTGGCGGTCAATGGCGAGCTGTGCGTCCGGATACCGCTCCCCTCCGGGCGTCGATTCCTGCGGATAGGCATCCAAGTAAATTTTGGTGACGTCGTACTCCGGATGTTCCTCCGCCAGCTTTGTGGCGTGCTCATCCGAATTGACCATGTGCTCTATTTCAGTTGGGCCTCCATTCCCATCCATGTCATCGGAAACGAAGCAAATGCGGTTCCGCCAACGGCCGTCATCGGCATCCGCTGTTCCCATGCACCCCCCCTCCATGACTTCAGCGCTGGGGTGGCGCATGTAGGCGACAATTTTATCCACCATGGCGTTGGCTTCCGTTTCGGTCTCGCAGGCGATGCGACCGACTCCAATGGCCAATTTATCTCCGATGCCCTCGCCGTATTGGTCTTCGAGGAAGCCGAAGTAATCGTCGCTCACGTAACTCCCCGTCGGACTGACGGAATTTTCGCTTTGATAAGTAATCACATACGGTGAAGCCTCCAGGTTGACGCGGTTGGCGTAGGTACCGTCACCGAAAAGCTGCAAATACCTCGGGGGCGTCCAACCTCCATCCAGGGCACGGTCCCGCAACATCATCATCAACATCTTGATGGCCGTGGGGTCAATGCTGCCACTCGAAAATTCATCGAAAACCGTTCGTTGCGTCGTTACCAATACTTCCAAACCATCATCGGCGTGCAAGGCAGCCAGCCGGTTCGCAGCTTCCAGGAACAGCGGCCGGGTCACGATGACCAGGTCAGCGCGTTCGACGGCATGCAAATTGGAAGGCGCGACAAGTCCAGCAAAAGCCGGTTTGGGGAAGGCCGTCTGTGCAAAAGCGACATAGGCCCGCGTCGTATCCGATTCGAACAACCACGTGACCCCGCCGTCCATCGCCTCGAGTTCAATTTCCCGGGGCTTCGGACCATCGGTGATGTCCCAAACCCGCACCCCTTCCACGGCGCTGAACAGCTGGGATTCGCCGACTGCACCCATCGAAGCCGGAAGGGAGAAGGCCAGGGGAGCACCGTCAAATTTCAAATGACATGGTTGCTCAATCCGCAGGTAATCCAACCAACCCACTGCCGTGCTGACGCCTTTGTCGAACGCAACTTGAATCGACACCAACGCATCATCGGCTTCCAATCCGGTTTGCGATGTGGCTGCTCCGACCCCCGATGCGCTGGCTAGGTTGGCAACGTTGCTGGTGGATGTGGAATTGGTGTAAGAAGGCGAGGCGGTGAACGCTACGTCACCAGCGGACACCGAAAAGGAGCTTTGAACCCCCATCGATTGGGCTGCGACCCGCGCTGAAATCCGCGCCGGTTCGTCCGTGGGATACGGCATGGCGAATGCAAATGTGCGCTGGTTGACCGAGCCAAATGACTCGCCAAACCACTCCCGTCCTGACCGGTTCGGGCTTTCCATTTCCTGTTCGTGAAATTGCACATTTGTGTAGCGCGTATGCACCGTATCGGGCGACCCGGCCACGGCAACTGCAGGGGTGATGCGACCATCGACTTGTTCCTGATCAATGGCCAAGAAATACCAGGCTTTGTCCTCGTATGGGTGGCGAAGGTGCTCCCAGCTTGCGGCAGCGGAATTCCAACCAATCCAGTCCGGACCCTGTCCCCAAAAAATCAATTCATCGCCGTCGTCCCAGCTTCCATCTTCACTCCCGGCAAACTCCACAGCAACCGCACGTAGGCCGAGGGGGCGGTCCTTCGAATTGTCCATGGGCAGCAGGGTTCCGCCGTTGCCGAACACATGCACGTTGCGTGGATCAATGGTGTCGGGGTCAAAGCCGGCGTCAATCATCCAGGCTCGATCGATGCGGTACATTCCGGAATTGGGAATGGACAGCCGGAGAACGGTCCCCTCCAACAATGGGTGCGCTGCAGGCCAATCCCGCGTGCGGGCCCCGCTGGTGGTTGCATCCATTGCCCACCCACGCCCGAAGGCACCGGACAGGTCCAGCAACCGCTCGTACACGCCTTTGCTCGCATTCCACCGCAGCAGCGGGCCTTTCCACTGGGCCGCATCGGCAATGGCATCCGCTGTCCACTGGCCCGCCGGCAGTTCCTGGTTGAGCAGTTGCCGCTGACGGCTGGTGAGCGATGATTCGGGGATTTCGGCCCACGATTCCGATCCGGTTAAAATTTGCCCGGTTTCCCACGCACTGGGCCACGGTGCCTCGTACACCCCCCATGGGATTTCATCCAACCAATGCCCTTCTTTAACGTCCCACTGTCCTACCGGTGCTTGTCCTTCCCTCCACTGCACTTCAAACGCCGCCTGAGTGACCTCTGGACCCTGATTTTCTTGGGAAAACAGCGGCATCAGGCCTCCCGTCAATGCAATCAAAACAGCGGAAAAGAAGTGGCGAATCATGGATGTTAAACTCAGGTTACGAAGGTGGTGAAAAAACAGAATGCAACGCAAAGGGCAAAACGCTCGTTAACTACAATTAGTATGGCATTCGAAAAGTTCCACTCCGGTGGAATTGGAGAGTGGCATTCGATTTTTTCTTATTCTTGTAAATCCATTGGGAATCATCTTTATGAAGCACCTCCTAGCAATCCCCGCTGCAGCCCTCATTTTGACCGCTGCATTTGTGAGTTGGACCGGAACCACAGCCAAGGCTCAAGACCCTGAGTTTACGCAGTATTTCGCCAATCCACTGTACTTGAACCCCGCCTTCGCTGGGTCTGCACGCTGCCCGCGCATGACCATGTCATACCGCAACCAATGGCCCGCAATGAGCGGCTCGTTTGTAACCACCTCAGCAGCCTATGACCAACACGTTGAGACGTTGTCCGGCGGATTGGGCTTCATCGTGATGAACGACCAAGCAGGCCGCGGCACGCTTTCCACGACCACAGCAAGCGGCATCTACAGCTACCAACAAGCAGTGACCCGCAAGCTCTCGCTCAAAGCGGCCATGCAGGTCACCTACATGCAAAAATCACTGGACTGGGGGCGATTGACGTTTGGCGACATGATCGATCCGCGTCGGGGCTTCATTTACGAGACCCAAGACATTCCACGGGGCGGCATGGTTCAGGCCGTTGACTTCAGCACGGGCATCCTCGGTTTCACTGATAAGTACTACTTCGGTGCAGCCGTTCACCACCTGAACGAACCCAACGAATCCTTGGTGGTAGGCACAAGCCGTCTTCCGATGAAGTACACCATTCACGCCGGCGCCGTGCTTCCGTTGCAACGTTCCGTCACCGGTGTTGAGTCAACCATTTCACCAAACGTATTCTACCGCCGACAAGGTGAGTTCCAGCAACTCAACCTGGGATTATATGTAAACAAAGGCCCACTCGTCGGTGGCATTTGGTACCGTGGCATCATGTTCACGGATTACCGCGACGCCTTCATCGTCACGTTGGGAATCAAATCTGATGTGGTCCAATTTGGCTACAGCTACGACTTGACCGTTTCCGAATTGACTCCAGCCACAGGTGGAGCCCACGAAATCAGCATGACCATTCAATTCGATTGCCGCGGCAAACGTTCGAAGTTCCGAACAATAAACTGCCCGTCCTTCTAGTTGAATTAAAGCGATTTAACCAATCGCACCCCTACAATCTGCATGAAACCCACACGAACCTAAAATACCATGAATTGGAAGTACTTCGCTCTCGGACTTGCTGCTTCTGCAATGGTCCTGTCCAGCTGTACACCCGAGCGCTCTGGTGCCACAGGATGGGCGTACAACGACACCTCGAACGGCGGCTTTGAAAAGCGCATGTATGCGGGGCAAGAAACCGCGCCAGGCCTCGTCTTCATCGAAGGCGGGACCTTCACAATGGGCCAGGTCGAGGACGACTTGACCATGAATTGGGACAACATTCCCCGCCGGGTCACCGTACCCTCATTCTACATGGATGAAGCCGAGGTCACCAACTCCTTCTGGTTGGAATACCTCTATTGGTTGAACCGCGTGTATGGCGATTCGTACCGCGAGGTGGTTCAGCGCGCGTTGCCCGATACCTTGGTATGGCGTGAGAAGCTGGCTTACAACGAACCGCACGTCGATTACTACTTGCGCCACCCGGCTTACCAAGATTATCCAGTGGTGGGTGTTTCTTGGAACCAAGCGAATGATTTCTGCAAGTGGCGAACTGACCGTGTCAATGAGCAGTTGCTTGTTCGGGAAGGCCTCATCGCCCACAGCCCCGAAGCGCAATTGGATGAGGAGTTCTTCACGACGGAAGCGTATCTCGCGGGGCAATACACACCTGAGACTGTTACGGAAGGTTTGACCGATTTCCGACCCGGTTCTTCCGGCGCAAGAAATGTTCGCCTCGCAGACGGCTTGTTTCAACCCCCTTACCGCCTGCCCACCGAAGCAGAATGGGAGTTCGCTGCTTTGGGCTTGATTGGGAACAGCTATGCTGAATTGATTTCGGATCGCCGAACCTACCCTTGGGACGGTCACTACACCCGGAATGACAACTCCCGCTCTCGTCAATTTGGCAGTATGAACGCCAATTTCGCCCGCGGACGCGGCGATTACATGGGGGTAGCAGGCTCGTTGAACGACGGTGCAGCCGCCACAGCCTCCGTATATGAATACGCGCCCAATGACTACGGCCTCTACAACATGGCCGGCAACGTCAACGAATGGGTCTTGGATGTATATCGACCCTACAACGCTGTGGATATGGAAGAGTTCCGACCCTTCCGTGGAAACATCTACCAGACCAAGCAGCGCAATGCGGAGGGACTCATCGCTGACAAGTACGACTTCGTCGTTTACAATGTCCCAGGTTTGGAAGCAGACCTGAAAGCTTACGAGAAGGAGGCCATGAAGAACTTCACCGATGAGGAGCAAAACCTCGTCGCCAATGTCTTCAACGCAATCGATGCCGCGAAAGAGGATATCAAAGCCAAACGCTTGGAAGAAGGGCAGGAACAGATTGCTGAAGCAAAAGAACTGGTCATCGACAGCGAGGAAATGATTGCTCCTGATGTGTTGGATTTGTTTGTCCGCAACGTTGATGCCGCACCCGGTGATCTGCGCTACCGCGACGTGACCGTCGAGGAGAACCTGGGCCGTGACAATTACCGCCAAGCCGACAACATCGATTACCTCGATGGCGACTTCCAATCAAGCATCAAGTACAGCGACGAAGAATTCAATTCTCCAGACAAGAAGAATGAAACGATGTACGGGTACGCTACAACGAGCCTCATCAATAACCGCTCGCGCGTTTACAAAGGCGGCGGATGGAATGACCGAAGTTACTGGCTCAGCCCCGGCACACGTCGTTTTATGGATGAAGACAAATCGTCCGCGGCCATTGGTTTCCGCTGTGCGATGGACCGCATGGGATCCCAAACACTCAATAGCCCACGCTAACGGGTCATGAACATCCCGCATTGAATTACAAAGAGCCCCGCACGCTGCGGGGCTTTTTTGTTTTCTGAACTTGACCCCGAAGCCCGCGCCATGTTCCTATCCGATTCCGACCCCCAATTCGAGGCCATCAAGTCGCATTTCGATGTGTCAACCGGTGTCACGACGGATACACGCGCGGCAGGAGCTGGCCAATTGTTTTTCGCCTTGAAAGGGGAAAACTTCAACGGGAATGCCTACGCTCAACAGGCCGTCGAAGCCGGATGCATCGCTGCTGTCGTGGATGAAAGCGTGTACGCCCCGCCGGGTGATTCCCGTTTCATTTTGGTGCCCGACGCGTTGGCAGCCCTGCAGTCCCTGGCTCGTTGGCACCGACGGAAGTGGTCCTGTCCGGTAATTGGCCTGACGGGAAGCAATGGCAAGACCACAACCAAGGAACTGATGAAATGCGTGCTGGAAGAGGCTCACTCCCACGTTCACGCCACCGTCGGCAACTTCAACAACCACATTGGTGTGCCGCTGACCCTGCTCGCCGCCCGCACAGCACCCGACATCGCCATCATCGAAATGGGGGCCAATGCGCAACAAGAAATTGCCCTACTCGCCGAAATTGCAGAGCCCAACGCAGCGGTCATTACCAACATCGGTCGAGCGCATTTGGAAGGATTTGGAGGAGAAGAAGGGGTCATGAAGGGAAAGGGGGAGCTGTTCGACTA
>DJYV01000102.1:4693-13167 GCA_002448555.1 Flavobacteriales bacterium UBA6969 | reverse complement strand
GAGGGCCTCAACCGATTCATTTATGGAGTGCCATCATCGGCTCCATTCGTCGGAGAAGTTCATGCTGAAGATGCCTTTGCATGGGTCGGTCCTTCAGGAGCGTCGCACGGACCGCTGAAGGTGCACGTTCAAGGCGAGCACAACCGCGAGAACATCATGACGGCCATCGCCATTGGACTGCACTATGGCGTCGCCGAAACGGCGTGTACCAAGGCTGTAGCCACGTACCAACCTGACAACAACCGGTCGCAGTGGACCTCGACCCCGCACAACCGCCTTTTGCTCGACGCATACAACGCCAATCCCTCCAGCATGCGCGCCGCACTCACCTCGTTCAAGCGCATGACCGAGGAACGCACAACCGAAAGGACGCCGCTTTGCATTTTGGGCGACATGGCCGAGCTGGGAGCACACACCGCCGCTGCGCATCAAGAAGTCTTGGCGTTTGCCCATGAGTTGGGCTTGCCAACGTGGACAGTGGGACCCTGTTTCAATAAAGCAGCGGGAGCATTTGAGGGCGGCCTTGCTTTTGAGAACACGAAGGAAGCCGCTGCCCATTGCAAATCGACTGCGCTCACCAACCACTGCATCCTGTTGAAAGGATCCCGTTCCATCGCACTCGAGGCGTTGGTCGAAGTGCTGTAACACCTCCACAAGTTATCTTTACCTCCGATGGACTTTATCAGTGAATTGAAGTGGCGCGGCATGTTGCATGACATGACGCCCGGGTTGGAAGAGCTCCTTGTCAAGGGCAATGCAACAGGGTATGTTGGGTTTGATCCCACAGCTGATTCCCTGCACATCGGCAACCTCGTCCCCGTGATGATGTTGGTGCATTGGCAACGGTGCGGCCATAACCCCATTGCACTGGTTGGAGGAGCGACGGGCATGGTGGGAGACCCCAGTGGCAAGACCGCCGAGCGCCAACTGCTCGATGTGGAGCGCATTCAACGCAACCTCGCTTGTCAGAAAGCCCAGCTCGAGCAATTCTTGGACTTCGACGGAGCGCACGCCGCACGTGTGGTCAACAACGCCGATTGGTTCAAAGACTTCCGCTTCCTCGATTTCATCCGCGACGTTGGCAAACACATCACCGTCAACTACATGACCTCGAAAGACAGCGTTAAAAAGCGTTTGGAAACGGGCATGTCGTTCACGGAATTCAGTTACCAGCTGGTCCAAGGGTATGATTTCTACCACCTCTGGAAGAACGAGAACTGCATGGTACAATTCGGCGGTTCCGACCAATGGGGCAACATCACCACGGGTACTGAATTGATTCGCCGCATGGGGAGCGGACAGGCCTTTGCTGTGACTGCTCCGCTCATCACCAAGGCGGACGGAAGCAAGTTTGGCAAATCCGAGGGTGGCAACGTGTGGATTGATAAGTCAAAGACGTCGGCGTACAAATTCTACCAGTACTGGATCAACGCAGCGGATGAGGATGTGTCCAAGTACATCCGCATTTTCACCCTGAAGAGTCAAGAAGAAATCGAGTCCCTCGAAGCGGAGCATGCCCAAGACCCGGGTCGCCGCATTTTGCAGAAGGCGCTGGCGGAAGACATCACCAAACGCATCCACAGCGAAGCAGACCTGGAAACCGCCATTGCAGCCTCGGCCCTGCTGTTTGGAAAAGCGAGCAAGGAAGCCATCGAAGCCCTGCCCGAAGCGGAGTTTTTGAGCGTGTTTGAAGGTGTCCCACAGGCCAACTTGGGCGCGGATCAGGTCCAATCCGGCCTGCCCATCATTGATTTCCTTTCAGAACACACGGGATTCTTGGCTTCCAAAGGCGAAGCCCGTCGGGCCTTGAAGGAAAACTCCATCTCCATCAATAAGGTCAAGGTGAACGAGAACACCACCATCACCGGCGAAGACCTCATCAGCGGCAAGCACATCTTGGTGCAGCGCGGCAAGAAGAACTACTTCCTGGTCAGCTGCAGCTGATCAGCCCTCTACCGTCAGCAGGTTGCACCCGCGCACTTCTGCGTGGTCGAACCGCCCCAGGACCTCAAACGTCCCATCGGCATGCATGCGGCCGATGTCACTAGTTTCAATAAAGGCACAGCTCGCCAGGTTCGCCAGGTCCATCACGCAAATGCGGCCCTGTTTGCCTTTGGGTGCCCACGCTCCCGGGTCGTTCATGGAAGCCAAGCGAACGCGCATCCACGGCGGCGCTGTGAATCGCCCGTGGTCCGACGACCAGGCTTGTGACAGCAGTTCCGTCATGCCGTATTCACTCCCGATCTCTGACGCGGCAATCAACGGACGCAACGCCGCATGAACCTCCTCGCGAATGCGCTCGGGGCCGTGTCCCTTCATCCCGCCCGTTTCGAGCAACTGCACCTGCGGATAAGGCTGATCCAGCTTCACCTCCGCGGCCCATTTGAGCAATGCGTGCGTCACGCCAATGACCAGCACCGCATGCCCCTCCTCCACCGTGGCGCTGAGTTGCTGCTCCAAAGCGGGCCAGTCATCCATGAAAAACCATTCGGACTGATCCTGCTGACCGCATCGGTGCATGAAGGTCCGCACCATGTGAATGAGGGAAGACTCCGGTCGGTAACCGGGCAGCAACGCGGCGATTTTTCGGCCGGCAAAGGGACCCACGCACTGTTCAAACCCGGCCATGGCCACTTCGTCGTACCACCCCAAATCATCTACCGGGTGGCGCGAACGGCGCTGGCCCGTGGTGCCCGAGCTCTCAAAAATGCGGTCCACTGAAGTCCCCTCATCGAACACCGATACCCAGTGCGATTGAAAGAAAGGCACCGGCAAGTAGGGTGCCTCACTCGTCGAGGCGACCGCTTCGGGGTCCACCCCCCGCAGTCGGACATATGCACCGTAAATGGCATTGTGCGCACACTGAAACCGAAAGACCTTCAAGGCAAATGCCTCCCAATCGCCCCCTTGGCGCATCAACTGCCGCATCTCCACGCGCAAAGCGGCGAGCAAGGCGGCGGTATCGTTGGGTGGGTTTTGCATCTTTTCGCTGGGGCATGCTTCGGTATGCGAAGTTGCAGATTCCTTAGCTTTGATGCCAACCGAAACGATGAAAATCGCACCGCACCTTCCGAAGTCCTCCTCCCGCATTGCTCTGATTGGAGCCCTTCTGCCGCTGGGCGGCTGTTTGCCGGAACCCAGCTTTCCCGATGAGCCTGCGATTGAATTCCAATCGTTTGACCTCAGCGCGAGCGGCGGCCGGGAACTGGTGATTGGATTCACAGACGGCGATGGGAACGTGGGGCTCGGACAAGCGGACACCCTCGCGCCTTTTTGCCCAGCGTGCGAACACCATCAGAACCTAAAGTGCGAATACCAGGAATGGCGTGATACCGCATGGGTGGAAATTGGACTCAATCCCGACGCTGGGCAGATTCCGTTTTACTACCGCGTGCCTCCCGTGGCGCCCACCGGTCAAAACCCTGCGCAGAACGGCACCATCAGCATCGACATGAATTCGTGGTTTTTAAACAGCCCATACGATTCCATGCGCTTCCGGATTACCCTGTATGACCGGGACATCAACGCTTCGAACGAGGCGTATACGCCGGCGACACCGAAGCCCTAATGGCCACATCTTGAAATGAAAAAGGCGCCCCAAATGGAGCGCCTTTCTCGTTGAATCCAATCGAGGGATTACTCAGGGCAATCCGAACCGAACTGGGACAGGAAGAAGAGCAAGTCAGGCGTACCGACTTGACCGTCTTCGTTGACATCCGCAGGACACGGATCGGTGAAGTCGAATTCACACGTTCCGTTTTCCATGGTCGCCGCTGCGTCGTAGTTGGTCGCATCCGCGTACGTACAGCCGTAGCAGTCGTACGTGCAAGATCCGTCGTCGAAGAACGCACCTGAAGCGAAGTTGCATGCTGCAGCATCTACACAACCGAAGGCCGAAGAGTTTGGCGCACCTGGGGTACCGTTATCCACCCAGCTGGCTTGCCAGTTGTCTGGATCTTCGTTATTCAGATCCGTCTGGATCAATTCCAAGGTTGAGCATCCACCATCGGGGGTCTGTACCAAGACATTGCCCAATACGGCAACCGTCTGTGCTGGCCATGGATCCGCATCGTCGTACGTCACCGCATCCACCACGTTGCCGAAGCCGTCCTCAATGCTAACCGCTTCACCAGAGTTAGAGAAGTTGCCCAGTTCCAATTGGAAAATCTGAACACCCAAACCGCTGTAGTTGGCCGTACCTGCGTCAGATACCGTCATCAAAACGAATTCGCCTGCTGCGATTGATGTGCCCTCAGGGAAGACGTACCCGAGCTGTGGTGCTCCACTTGCCGTGTTGTAGAACTCGAAACCACCAATCTCGGCTGGCATGTCGCCCCCGTTGTAGATCTCGACAAATTCGTAGTCGAAATCATCGCCTTGCGCACTGCAGGGGTTGTAGTGGATCTCGTTGATGACCAAGTTGGGCAGCGTGTAGTAGCAATCCTCGTTGGTTGGGTTGTTGACGCCCTCCTGGTAGTTGAATGCCGCTGGATCATCGCAACCGCTGATGATGCACGAACCATCATCCAAGGTAGCAGCAGGATCGTAGTTGTCTGCTGCCGGGTCCGTGCAACCGGGCGCATCCACACATGAACCGTCGTCTTCTTGCGCGTACGGATCGTAGTTGCTGAACGAGTCCGTGGTGCAACCCAAGCGAACAACATCCGCTGCGTCACGTGGCAACAACTTCCAGGCGCCGTATGCGTAGAAGTTGGGTCCGACCACGCGGTACGAACGTCCTTCTTCCAAAAGCGGTGCATATGTATTGCCGCCGTCAGCGGTCAGTGAATCCCCAATGGCGTCGTACCCGATGTCATCGATGGTACCGATGCCTGAACCGTCGTTCAGGTGCCACTCGCCGTAACCGGCGTCGGCATTGGTGCACTCACCGGTCATGCTGATCAATACGCACTCCCATTGCTCATCGTTGATAGCTGCAGTCGCGAGCATTTCAGCTGCCGGCAACGCGTTGCCCGAAGACAGGACTTCAGGTGTGGCCGCTTGAATCTGGCGCAAGCCGTACACTTCAGTCACGTTACCCAAGATGGACACTTCGTCACCGAGGGCCACGCCGTCACCGATAACCCAGATGGCCGAGTTAGGCCCTGTACCGTCTTGGATGACGTAAGATGCTTGGCCGGCCAATCCACCCGTTGGAGGGTAGGTCGCCGTTACGATCCCTTGCGTTTGCATTTGACCGCTCAAACCGCCTGACTGAATCTCCTGAATGGTGTAGTTGTCGATGTAGATGCACGAACCATCATCAGATGTAGCATTCTCATCGTAGTTGACTGCGAATGGATCGGTGCAACCACCGGTCGAAGCCGCGCAAGAACCTGAGAAGGTGTGCATGCCCAAGTCGCTCCAGTCGTTCTGATCGAGTACAATCCACTCGGAATCCAGGGCGTTGGTACCTGCAGACATCGCCCAATCTCCACCGTTACCCGTGAAAACGAATTCGTTTCGCACGAGCGTGTGGTCCTTGGTCGCGTTGGCTACACCGGCCACTTCCCATCCTGAACCTGGGTCTGGACCGATGGTTCCGATGATGTCGACCATGATTGTATCACCACCCGCCAATTCGAAGAGGCCGTATGTGTCATCTCCGTTGGACAAGTATGTGTACGTAATGTCGGCGGCTGCCAAAATGGTCGAGTCTGATTGTGGGTGTGCTACGATGTACGTTCCACCCGGTGCAATCTCTGCGTCGAATGGGAAGTTGAATGTGAAGTAGTCAAACTGATCACTCACGTTGGGCGCATCAGGGGTATCGCAACCATTGCTGCAGTTGCCCATGATGAATTGGCTCAAGAAAACCGTAGTCGCCGTTGGGTTGTACAACTCGAGGTACTTGTTGTTTCCACTGCCTTCAGCGTACTCTGAGAAGAATATACCGCACGACTCACCCGAGAATTCACAAGAACCGTCGTCGATGCCAGCACCCGCGTTGTAGTTCGAAGCATCCGCACTGGTGCAACCGTACAACAATGCATCCGCTTCTGAACGCGGTTGGATTTTGTAGTTACCGAACGAGTAATCGAGCGGGCCCGTTACCTGCCAGGTGCTTCCTGCCGTAACGTTGCCCGTGCCAATGGCATCGTAGCCGCGGTCGTCGATGCGGCATTCACCTGACGTGTCGTCCACGCCCCACTCGCCGTAGCCGAGGCTTTCTGAACTTACGTCACCGGTTACTTGCGCCAAGACGCCCTCCCACTGTTCGTCAGACGCAGCGGTCGCTGTGCTCAACACCTCTGGAGTTGGCAAATCGGCTCCCTGCGCATTGATCACCACAGAGACACCCGTCAATTGGGTCAATCCGTAATATTCGGCCACTGTACCCGTGATTTCAATGTCGTCACCAACAAGCACTGGTACGTTTGGACCGAACATCCAAATGCCGCTGTACGGACCTTGGCCATCCTGAACACTCACCAATGAGCCAAAGACACCCGTGACAACACCGTTGGTCACCACCGTCGTTCCTGTGTAAGCATCTGTCAATTGCCCTTCTTGGATGGCAGCAATGGCCGTAGTGGTCACTTCCAAGCATGAACCGTCGTCGAAATCAGCTGCTTCGTTGTAGTTCGGTGCTGCCGCGTTCGTGCAACCACCCGTACCGACAGTAACCGTTCCGACCATGCCCAAAGCAGCGTGCGTGCCAACTGAGCAGTCGTAAGAGTACACTCCGGGAATGGTGAAGGTGAAGCTACCAATGCATTCGGCTTCGCCGCTGGAGCTAACGGGGGAGAAGAAGAAATCTTCTGGATTACCAAAGGACTCACCGGTCAACGTGTTGGTGGTGCCGTTGGCGTTGTGTGAGCCGCCTACGTTTTCCCATACCACTGTGGTGCCGGGTTCGATGACCAGATCTTGCGGACTGAAGTAGAATCCGCCAGTTGTGACGACCACACCATCGACGTTGCATGCATTGTCAAATGTGCACGAGCCGTCATCTTCTGTGGCGTCAGCATTGTAGTTGGACGCGTTTTCGTTGGTGCAACCGGGGACTGCCGCTCCACAATTTCCGGTGAAATCGTGCGAACCGAGGTAGTCCCAGACGTTATTGTCAAGAACAATCCATTGCGAGTCATCAGCGTTGGTGCCGGCAGCCGAAGCCCAATCGTAGCCCACACCTGTGGTCACATCGCTCTTACGCACTAAGGTGTGGTTCTGCGTTCCGTTGGATGTTCCTGCAACCTCCCAGCCTGAACCGGGGTCTGCGTCCCAGTTTCCAATGACGTCCAGAATGGTGAAAGAATCTTCAGTTCCTTCAACCAATGCGTAGCCATCATCGCCATTGGAGAGGTATGTGTGTGTTTCATTCGCAAAAGCTAAAATCGCAGGATCTGCTGACGGGTGGGCGATTACGTAAATGCCGCCTGCAGCAATGGTGGCTCCTTCATCGAAGGCATTCCAATACTCATATTCACCGGGTACGGTCGGAGCATTGCTCGTGCTCGGGTAAGCGTAGCCGCTGAGGTCGATGGCCTCGTTGGTAGGGTTGTAAATTTCGAGGTACTTGTTATTGCTGCTCCCTTCGGCATATTCCGAAAAAAACAGCCCGCATTGCGCGGTTCCAGTTAAGCTCGCTCCGAAGAACAAAGCCGCCAGCAACAGGTTGAGTGTACGCATGTCGTGAGTTTAGGTTAAAATGAAGTTGCAAACTACTGAAAAACTCGACAAATCAACGAATTGAGTGGATAAAAACAACATTTCCTTAACTCAACGATTCTCAGATAGTTGCATTTGTTACCGCCGCCACGCTGCTGTTGTTCAGCCAAACAAGGTCATCTGCTCCGGCAACTGACGGAACGACGAACGGTGATGGGGCGTTGTCCCATGCTCCCGGATGGCCGAGCGGTGTTGTTTCGTCGGATAGCCCGCATTGGCATTCCACTCATACTGCGGGAAGGATGCGTGTAGCTCCAGCATGTAGGAATCCCGGTGGGTTTTGGCCAAAACGCTCGCCGCAGCGATGGAGGCAAACCGCGCATCCCCCTTGACGTAGCATCCGTATTCAGGAAGGCCCTCCGCCGTTCGAAACCGGTTGCCATCGATGAGCATGAAATCCGGCTGGACCGACAGTACCCGCACCGACCGCCGCATGGCCGCAAACGATGCATTCAAAATATTGATGCGGTCAATCTCTTCCGGTGACACGTGGGTCACAGCCCACGCCAGCGCATGGGCCTCAATCTCAATCCGCAGCGCCTCGCGCTTGGCTTTGGTCATCTTCTTGGAATCATTCAAGTGACCCTCCTGCACCAGTTGTTCCGCAAATTCGGGCTGTAGCACCACTGCGGCTGCCGTGACAGGACCCGCCAAACAGCCGCGACCGGCTTCATCACAGCCCGCTTCCTTTCGGTTTCGTTCGATCCACGCTTCAAGCATGTGACGCAAGTACCGTTTGAATGGATGCCATTAATTGGTTGGATGAGGTGTCCCAAGAAAAGTCACTCGCTCGCGCCAAACTT
>DJYV01000102.1:0-4378 GCA_002448555.1 Flavobacteriales bacterium UBA6969 | reverse complement strand
TCGCGCCAAACCCGCCTCTACAGCTCGATTCCGCAACGCCTCATCGGCTTCCAATCGTTGCATTACCTCGGCAATTTCAGCTGCATTCGCAGGGTCCACCAAGGCCGCAGCCGCTGCACCACAGACTTCTGGCATCGCTGTCGTATTGCTCGCAATCACCGGAACTCCTGACGCAAACGCTTCGACAATCGGCACGCCAAAGCCTTCAAACCAAGGCACGAAAACCAGCCCCTCGGCACCGCGCATGACTTGGACCAAGTCCTCGCGGCCCAAACGGCCAGCGTAGTGCACCCCATCCTGCGGCGTTTCACTTGCACTCCACATGCCAGCCCCGACAATCAACAATTCGTGCGTGCCTCCATCCGTCCGGTACATCCCAAATGCCTCGAGCAAGCCGTTCAGGTTTTTGCGCGGATGCAAGCTGCCGACAAAGAGAAAGTAAGGGCGGCCATCCGTGAAACGCACCCCTGCATCCCCTCGTTCAGCTGTTCCTTTCGTATACATAGAATCTGGCGCATTGTACACCACGTCGATGGAATCAGACGGCACGCCAAACTGCGCAACGATATCGTTCTTGGAGAATTCACTGACCGTCACCAGCCTCTTCGCGATCCGGGCAAATTCTGGAAAGCGGCTCCGGTAATACCGCGCCTCCCGTGCGGGCATCCACTCGGGATGGTGCATGAAATTCAAGTCGTGGAATACGGCCAACTGTGGCACCGCCGTTCGGCGGCTGAGCATGCCATCGGTGGACACGAAGACGTCTGCTTTCCAGCGGCGAAGCGCCCGTGTCACGCTGTAATCGAACCACGCATCGTACAGAAAAGGACGGCGCGCAGGCGGGAGCAGGCGCATAGATGTGGCGTTGGGACCGTATTCAAATGCGGCATCAGGCGTTCGGTCAAAGAGCAGCAAAAACTCATGTTCCGGGTGGTCCGCAATGATTCTGCGGTAGCATGCATCCGTGAACCACCCGATGCCTTCGAGGCGACCGGGAATGAGGAGCCGTGCGTTGAGCGCGATGCGAGTCATTCCTGCGAAGATAGCAGACAATTCTGCGGTGCATATGCCGTTATTTGCACTACCAAGCGATTTCGGCATTTTGAAGAAATTCCTCACCCACCTCTCCTGGCTCATGGTCTTGAACCTGACCATCAAGCCGGCGTATCTGTTGGTGGTTGACGCCAAAATCCAAGATGCCTTGGGGCCGGAGGCTTGGGGAAATTTCTTCCCGCTGCTGAGCCTGAGCATCCTGTTGAACATTTTGCTGGATGCCGGCCTGGCCAACCACGCCACCCGGGCAATCGCGCAGAGTCCCGAAGGTTTGAACGGCCATTTCCAATCGGGATGGCGGGCCAAGGGAATGTTATTCCCGATCTACCTCCTTGCTCTGCTCGCGACCGGTTACCTCCTCGGCTACCGGGGCATCTCCCTTCAATGGCTGGGATGGGTGGGCATCAACCAGGCCTTACTCAGTGCCGTACTCTACGTTCGCGCGGGGCTTCAAGGCGCAGGCGAACACCGAGCCGATGCATGGGTATCCATTGCCGACCGAGCCTTGCTGCTGGTGGGGCTGGGCGCGTTGCTTTTTGCGCGTGATGCGTTTCAATTGGAATGGCTACTTGGTGGGACAACTGCGGCCCTCACCTGCAGCCTGCTGCTGGGTTCTCTGAGGATTCAAAAACTGCGCAAGGCGTTGCCCGTTCCGTTGACGGCTTCTGCTAACGTCTGGGCCCATTTCAAAAGCAGCTGGCCCTATGCGTTGCTCTTCTTGCTCATGATGACGTATCACCGGGTCGATGCCATCATGCTCGAGCGCATGGCGCCGAACGGCGCGGTCCAAGCCGGGTGGTATGCCATGGGGTACCGGCTCTTCGAAGCAGCCAACATGATTGGCTTTCTGTTCGCAACCCTCCTGCTTCCCTACTTCACCCGCATATTGAGCGCTGGAGAAGACGTTCGTCCGCTGGCCGCTGGAGTCAGTCGTTTGCTCCTCGTCGGAGGAGGCAGCGTTGCCTGGGTTGCGGCCTTTTTCGCACCGGCGTTTCTCGGCCTGTTCTATGCTTCGTTTCTGAATGAAGCCGCCCCGATTCTGCCGTGGCTGATGGCATCGTTTGCGGTGTTTGCCCAGGGCTACGTGTACAGTACGTTGCTCACGGCTCGGGGAGATCTGAAACTGCTGAATCGCTTAGCGGCCTTGGGCGCCGTCGCCAACGTGGCCGGCAACGCATGGTGGCTCAGCCAAGCTGACGGCTCAAACGCAGCCTTGGGGTGTGCCGTCGTCAGCGCTGTCACACAAGTCCTCGTCGTCGGTCTGCAAACGGCCAGTGTCATGCGGTTTCATCCCGGTCGAATCTGGTGGAAAGTCGGGCAAACAGCGCTCTTGCATTCCTTGGCGTGCGCCGCAATATGCGGGGCATTTCTGCGTTGGGCAAACACCTCCGGATGGTCCGTGGTGATGTGCCTCCTTTGTTGCATCGCCGCCGGCGCCCTTCCCGGCATCGCTCAAACCCAAACCCTCTGGCAATTGCTATCGGATAAGATGAATACCTTTACCGACTCCTAAGTCGATTCCTACTTCATGAGCACTCCTGATTCCCAACTCAATTCCACGCACCTCCTCCGGTTCATTTTTGATCGCTTGAAGACATTCATCGCGATTGGAGTTGGTGCGGCAGTGCTGTCTTCCGCCGTCGCCTTGATGATGGAAGAACAGTTCAAATCCACCGTGATCATGTTCGCGACTCCGCAGCATTCAATCGGGGAACAATTTTATGAGGAAATCAAGCGCAACGACCTCCTCGAATACGGGGAGACAGAAGACGCCGAACGGCTGCTGCAAATCCTCAATTCAGACCGCATCCGCACGCGCATCATTCAGAAGTACGACTTGTGGCTGCACTACGACATCGACCAAAGCCAGCCGGGAGCGCAGGCCTTGCTCGGCAAGGAATACAACTCCAATGTCGATGCCCGCCTGACGCGTTATGGCTCCATCGAGGTCAGCGTATTGGACCGCGATCCCAAGCGTGCCGCTGACATGGCCAACGACATTGCATTTTTGGCCGACTCGGTTGCCAACCGACTGCGCAACGATCGCGCAGGTGAGGCCTTGGGATATGCCAAGAGCTCCTTGGAACAAGTGCAACAGGAAATCACCGCGATGGAAAACGAGTTGGGGCAACTGTACGGCTTGGGGGTGTACGATTTCGCCACCCAAATCGAGGGCCTGAACGAGCAATACGCCACGGCGATTGCGAAGGGGTTACCCGGCAATGCCGAGAAGATCCGCAAGCAGATGGCGGAAATCTCCAACTACGCCAACCAATTCAACAAGCTCTCCAACCTCATCGAAGCCGCTTACGAACGGGAGGCCATCCTCAAGAAGCGCTTCGAATTGATGAAGCTCGATGCGGAAACGCAAATGCCCTCCGCCTTTGTGGTGGACTACGCAGCGCCTGCAGACAAGAAGTCCAAGCCTATCCGCTGGCTCATCGTCGTTATGAGCGTCGCGAGTACCCTGGTGTTCGCCCTCCTCGCGCTGCTGGCAGCAGAAAACCTCAAAGACTCTTCCGCGGCCTAACCCGTGTCAGCCATCCGCACACATTGGCCCTTGCTATTAACCGCGGCTTTCACCGGTGCGGTCATGCTGGGCGTTTACCATGATTTTCCCTGGTTGGCTCTGTTGCCGGTGGCTGCCGCTGGCATTTGGCTGGCCTTCACGCGGTTGGACATTTTGCTCCTTTTTCTCGTAGCTGCCGTGCCGTTGAGTCTCAACCTCGAGGAAATGGAAATTGGCGGCCTCGGCGTGTACTTGCCCACCGAACCACTGCTGGCTGGGCTGCTGCTGTTGTTCGTCTTGCGGGCTATGCGTGGCTTTCCAGTGGACCAACGCCTGCTCCGCCATCCGCTGACCTACTGGGTAAGCGGGTCCTTATTGTGGATTCTCCTCACGGCCATTGTGAGCGAATACCCCGTGGTTTCGTTGAAATTCTTCATCGCCCGGCTGTGGTTTGTCGTTGGATTTTTCTTCTTCCTCGGTCACCTCTTCCTGCACGCTCCGGAGCGCCGGCACCAGTTCATTCTGGCCTACGCCTTTCCCCTGTGCATCGTCATCGTCTACACGTTGATTCGCCATGCAGGTTTTGGCTTTGAAAAGGACGCCGGACACTGGGTGATGAAGCCGTTTTATAAGGACCACACGTCGTACGGCGCGGCATTAGCCATGGTCATTCCACCGGTGCTCGCCTTGCTGACCTGGCGACGGTTCTCGGCATTTGTGCGCGTGGTCTTGCTCGGGGTACTGGCCATCTTGGTCACAGGCATGGTCTTTTCGTACACACGGGCTGCGTGGGTCTCACTCGCGGCGGTTGGTGCG
>DJYV01000090.1:571-6719 GCA_002448555.1 Flavobacteriales bacterium UBA6969 | reverse complement strand
GTGCGACCTGCCACCTGGCTTCCCATGCACGTGGGAAAAACCGTGGATTGTCCAACAAAAACATACTCGCTGGCTCCAGGCGATTGATGGTCAATTCCCCTCCTTGCCCAAGCACCGCTCAAAACAAGTACGGAAGGCCCTGGCACAAAGGCTGCGTCTCGAACCATGCGCAGACGTCGCACTGTTGCTCCAGCTGCATCAGCAAGTCCGGGAACGAAAGTCCATCTCATCCGATACAGCGGCATTAAAGCGGCTGTTGACATGGATCCTCACATCGCCTAACCAATCCAGCTACGTGGTTTACGACGATCAGAATCAGGCCCTAGCGAGCGCCACATTCCTGCACAATAAAGGCCGAACGATATACGCTTTCGGTGGGCAGGAGCGCTCAAAAGTATCCGCACTTGCGACTGTTTTGCTCATCCAACAAGGCATCCGCGACGCCGAAAAGGTGGGAAATGACGTTTTTGATTTCGGGGGGTCGGCCGATGAAGGCGTCGACCGGTTTTACGCGGAATTTGGCGCACAGGCACAGACTCGGTTTCGGGCCATCCTCGTGAAAGGATGGGCACGCCCTTGGTTGCGGGTTTTCCGGCCGGATTTATTTTGATGAAGTTAGCGGACGACCGTCACCGGACCGGTGTGATGGAACGGTTCTGTGTCGCATACGTGGTGGGCATCGAAAATGACGTAATACGTCCCTTCTGCGATTTCAGGGCCGGGCCTCCACCCTTTTCCTGCTTGGCTCGTAGCGAATAATTCATTGCCCCATCGGTTGAACACCTGCAAGCGATAATCGATGAACTGACCCGGATCCAGCACGGCTAAAGGCTCACCATCAGGGCCGATCAAAGCAGCGGTCAAGACATCATTCTTGGCGTCGTTGTTCGCAGAAATCACGTTGGGCACCACGTACTCAACACCCAACATCGGCGATGGAACATCGGCCGTGACAGGCCAAGACGCTTCAATGTCGCAGTAAGCATTGTACAGGTTGATGGACCCATCGTATTCACCGACACCAGGAAAATAAGCTTCCACTGTCGGTTCGTTTGAAGTAAATACCCCCGGGAAATCCCACGTCACTTCATCCGCTCCATCCCCGAGGTATTGAAGCAAGGTGAACCCCGTTTCCTCACACATCGACAGGGGCTGGATGGTCCAGACGGTATCAAAGGGCAACACGGGAAGGACCGTGAATTCCTGGGTCATCACATCCGGGCATTCGGTACCCGCACCTGCGGTCAATGTCACGCCGTAGGTGCCATAGGCTGGATAGGTGAACGTTGGACTCGTTTCGGAATTTGGAAGTCCTGCACCTCCCCCGAAATCCCAGGAAAATGGACTGCTATCCGGCGACAGGTTCTCGAAAGCAACCTCAAGGCCCGAGCATGGCTCCGAAATCACTTCAAAATTCGCCGCGGGCAAGGCGGGCAACTCAAACGCAATATTCGCATCGTTCTGGCAGCCAAATACATTGGATTCGAGCGAAACGTTGATGTTCTCGCCTTCTGGGAACCACACTTCACCCGGGTGCTGGTTGATGAGAATTGGGGGCATTGAATTCGCACCAAAACCCCAATTGTATGCGATATACGGGGTCCAATCGCTTGTGTCGAGTACCACGTTACCCGACCAACCCCCATCGTCACACGTCAAGTCCACCACGTCAAATTCCGTGTCCCATGGATTATGCGCCACTACCTCGAAGAACAGCGAGTCTGCACATGTTCCCGTTTCAAAATACAAGCTCACGTTGTAAATACCCGGTTCATCGTAGGTGTAAGATGGTTCCGCTTCGTAGCTCACGTCGTCGGTTGTGCCGTCTACACCAAAATCCCAGGTGTACGCCTCACTCGGGTTGGAAAACTGATCAAATTGCGCTGTCAAACCGGTGCACGGCTCGGGAGCGTCGTAACCGGGCGATTGGATGTTGCACGTTACGACATCCAGCGTGAAATCACGCAAAATACTGCCGATGGGAAGGCCGTTGCGCCATTCCGTGACACAGATGCCCAAGGCGAATTTTCCCGGGAGATTGGGCGTTCCGGTCAGCACTCCCGTACTGGGATTGATGTTTAAGCCTGCCAATGCTCCCAGTGGGTTTCCCGCATTGAAACCTGCAGCCCATCCCACTTCCGTAAACGGAGGTCCCGTCGGTGGATTGGGAATCGGTGTCAAGTAGGTCCCGCCCAAGTAAATTGAACACAGGGAATAACTCAGGGAGTCCCCATCCAGGTCCTCTGCCCCATTGTTCAGCTGGAACGGGTAGTTGTTGCACACAAAAGCTTGGGGCAACTCCGAAAATTCCGGAGATGAATTGGGATTTGAAAACGTTAAACTCGCTGGAATGGTCGTCGTCAGTGTAAAACCTTGGTCTTCGGGAGTGTCCAAATTCGTGATGGCCGGTGACCTGCAGCAACGTTGGTGCACAAAGGTGTAGGGTTGTTGACTGGGCTCAAGTGCGATGTTCACAATGTACTCGGCACGCTCGATGCACAGGTCTTCCGGCAAAAACGCACAATTATTGGGGTTCTGGGGAATGACATCCGTCACCAAGCTGAAATCCAAATTGCCCGACACCGTGGTGATCAAACTCGATCCTTCGTACACCCCAATGGCTGCAGAGAAGTCAAAGTCCGTTTGGTTGGTATTTGCAGAGCTGCAATCACGGTAGATGTAGCAATGCACTTCAAACTCATTCAGTCCAGCAGCATTCAATCCTTGGTACACATACGTCAGCTCACCCCCGACTAAGTGCGTTGCCCCTGCGCGCTGTGGCATGGCGATGCACAGCAATGCCATGGTCATGTAAAAGCAAAAAAGGCGGGATGTTTTCATAGTGAGTTAACCAATGTACAACATTGGAGGAGATGTCGGAAAGGGAATACCTTTGTGGCATGAACGCAACGAAACTCGGAACGGCAGCAAGCTGGTTACTGGTTTGCTGGTTAGGGCTCGCCACAGCCCATGCGCAGGCGCCCATTGCGTGTGATGTTCTCCGGTTTCAAAGCCTTGAAACGGCGTTTCTCGAAGTCCACGTCGATTTTGAAAGCCGTCTTTTTCACGCAGTTCAGAGCGAGGATGGATGGCACACCCGTGTACAAGTCGAAGCCGTCGTAGAATCGCCCAAGGGCATTGTCAACTACGGGAAGACGAACATCGACGGTCCATTCGGGACGGATTCCCTCGCCGCGCTTAACAGCCGGCAGTTCCACCTTGAACGGATTACCGTACCACCCGGGGCATACAACGTCACCATTACCCTACGGGATCAAAGTGGCAAGGGAGCCTTCGAGGAAACAACCTCGATTCCAGTCGAATTTATGTCCACGGATGCACCGGCATTTTCCGACCCTTTTATCGTTGAGGCATTTGCTCCATCAGCGAGCGGAGAGCCGACCAACCTAACGCGGTCGGGATACGAAATGCTGCCGCTCGTACAAGCCGAATTGTCAACCGAAGCAACGAAGCTTCAGTTCTACACGGAACTGTATAAGGCAGACGAAGTGGTCGATTCGTTGTTTCTCGTACAATGTTGGTTGGAATCGGAGAACGGCAGTGTCCTGCCTTCGACCCGGCGTTTCTTTCGGAAGGAAGCGACGGCGATCCTGCCCGTGTTCACCTCCATTCCGCTGACCGATGTGCAGGAAACACAACGGACTACGCTCGTCGTGCAGGCGCTAACCCGCAACAACGAACTCATCGCAGAGAACTTCCTCCCCTTGCAATTTGTCGCGCCCAACAGCTCCATTGCTCTGGCGGAATTCGGCGGATCCTTGCCCGCGTACTTGGTGGCGTTTACGGACTCCACCACCCTGCAGCAACACATCCGGGACCACCACCCGAAAGCCGATGCTTCGCAGCGCAAAACCATTGACGGGTTTCTCGAAGAAGCAACGGTCCCGCAAATGCAAGCCTTCCTCGCCTATTTCTGGGAACAGCAAGCGCCAGCCAATCCTGAGTTGGGCTGGCGTACGTACACGACTGCCATCGCCTACGCTGATTCCGCTTACGGTGCGTGCAGGCAGGGACACGGCGCTGAAACGGACATGGGGTACATCTATCTCCGTTACGGCCCGCCCAATACCATCGTTAAGCGGCACAACGAAACCGACTATTACCCGTATGAGATCTGGCATTACCACCGGGCGGGGCCATTTACCAATAAGCGTTTCCTGTTCTTTTCTCCCCACATGGTAGCTGAATGCTTCACCTTGCTGCATTCGGATATGCTCGGTGAAGTTTCGAATAACGATTGGCTGCAAATCCTCCGCAGTCGGGAAAACACCTTGCGGGTGACCAGCAGCCAGCTCAATCGCTTAAACCCCCGTCGTGACACCTTCTCGGGTGAAGAACCGGAGGACCTTTTCTTTAATCCCCGATGACCACTTCAACCTCACCTAGGGTAGCGGTCGTCATATTGAACTGGAACGGACGACACCACCTCGAAACGTACCTGCCGTCTGTCATCGAGCACTCGCGTGAACATGCCGTAGTAGTGGTCGTTGACAATGGGAGTACGGACGACTCCACAACGTGGTTGAAAGAACATCACCCGTCCGTACACGTGGTTGAACTCGATGAAAACAAGGGGTTTGCAGGGGGATACAACGACGGGCTCGAACATGTAACTGCAGATGTTTTCGTCCTGTTAAACAGCGATGTACGGGTCTCACCCAACTGGATTCCTCCGGTTCTTGACATGATGCAAAACGAGGGGTGCGTAGCATGCCAACCCCTCATTCGCAACGACACGGATCCCGAATTGTTCGAGTACGCAGGTGCCGCTGGCGGATTCATTGATCGCGATGGGTTTACGTTCTGTGCAGGACGCATTTTCGAGGTATTTGAAACGGATACCGGGCAGTACAATGCCAACCGCGAGGTGTTTTGGGCCTCTGGAGCAGCGTTGTTCATTCAAGCCGAGGCATGGCGCGAAGTGGGAGGCCTGGACGAAGATTTTTTCGCTCACATGGAGGAAATTGACTTGTGCTGGCGGTTGAAGAACCGAGGGTACCGAATTGGCGCGTGTGGACAATCTGTAGTTTTCCACCTCGGAGGAGGAACGTTGCAAAAAATCAGTCCGTTCAAGTCGTACTTGAATTTTCGGAATAACCTGTATATGCTGGTCAAGAACCACCACCAACGCGCGCTGTACCCCATGCTTTTCCGGCGCAAGGTCTTGGATGGCATCGCGGCCTTGAAGTTCTTGGTCGAAGGATCCACTCCCCTGTTCGCCGCTGTTTGGAAGGCCCATCGGGATTTCAAGGCCAATTTTCGCACCATGAAAAACCGCCGGGAGCAAGAGATCAGCGCGTGTCGCTCGGTGCAGGGAAGCCATCCCAACCGTTCGGGACGCTACAGGGGAAGCATCCTTGTCGATTACTTTATTCGCCGGAAGCACACGTTTGGCCAATTGGACCCCAACCGCTTCTGGAAATAACGTCGAACAACCGGATGCCCTCGGCGCTAAAACCGCTGTGCATTACGGGGAATTCCCCCGGAGGTTTGCGGCATGGATGCACAGGCTTTTCGGTCGCCACTGGCGAAGTTTGCCTTGGCCTTGTGGATGGGCTGTTTGCACTGGCCACTAGCCATCCCGTTTGTGTGTGCGCTCCCCCTATTGCCTCGCAACTCCAAGCCCCGATCACAGCTATGGAGCGTGCTCATTTTGTTTGCTTTGGGCTGGACGGCCAACAGCGCACAGGAGGCGTTTGACCCCTTGCTCACAGCGCCCAAAACAGCGAGGTGGACCTGCAAACACAACGCTGAAGCAAACGCCCGAAAGCCGCAATTCACCTGCGTCAACACTGCTGGCAATGCCTATACCGTGGAAGCCGAGGTAGCCCCACCCCTCCACTCATCTTTTCTCGGCACCCTGTGGCCATTTCGCGGCACTTCCTGGCGGCGGTTCAAGCACAGCCAAGGCGTGCACGGGACGCTTCGGGCAACGCATCCCACAACCCAACCTGCGGAATCGACTTCGGAGCAGAACCTGCCCAACCATGTGCTGTGGACGTTCCTCAATCGTCATTTTACGGGCGCTGTCCCGGGCCTTTTGTTTGCGCTGAGTAGCGGCGACAAACGCCATTTAGAACCAGCCCTCAAAATCCGACTGAGCCATGCCGGATTGGCTCACTTAATG
>DJYV01000090.1:0-178 GCA_002448555.1 Flavobacteriales bacterium UBA6969 | reverse complement strand
TCGAAGTGCTTTCAGGTTCATCGGTTTCGTAGGGCTGGTTGGAACGTGGAGTTTCATTGGATTCTGTGGATTTCCCACCTCCGCTGTTCGTGCGGGGCTCATGATAACCGGGTACCGCCTCTCCCAGCTGGCTCGGTTGAACTTGTCAGCCATGCAATTGCTGAGCCTCGCAGCATGG
>DJYV01000083.1 GCA_002448555.1 Flavobacteriales bacterium UBA6969 | reverse complement strand
ACGCAACAGTAATCGAATTCGATGCCCTGGCCGATGCGGTTCGGGCCACTGCCCAGCACAACAATTTTCTTCCTGTCGGTAACGATGCTCTCATTCTCCACCTCAAACGTGGAGTAGTAGTACGGGGTTTGCGCAGGGAATTCCGCTGCACACGTATCCACGAGTTTGTAGGTTCGAATGATGCCGAGGTTGACGCGGTGCGCATGCACTTCGGACTCAAGGCAATCGAGCATGTGGGCGATCTGCCGGTCTGCGTAGCCTTTTTGTTTGGCTTCGCGCAGAACCACCTCCGGAATCGTGTCCAACGTGTACTTGCCAATCTCTTCTTCCAAGTGAACGAGTTCCTCAATCTGGCGCAAGAACCAGGGGTCGATCTTGGTGATTTCGTAGATCTTCCGGATTGGAATACCCAGCTTCATCGCATCGTACAAGTGGAACAAGCGGTTCCAACTCGCGTGACGCAAGCTGTTGAAGATGGCGTCTTGGTCGCGGAGCTCGCGGCCGTCGCAGCCCAATCCATTGCGGCCTACTTCCAGTGATTGAGCGGCTTTCTGAAGTGCCTCTTGGAACGACCGACCGATGGCCATGACCTCACCGACGGCCTTCATTTGAAGCCCTAATTCGCGGTTTGCTCCTTTGAACTTATCAAAGTTCCACCGCGGCACCTTGACCACGACATAGTCAAGCGTGGGCTCGAACATGGCGCTGGTCGTGCCGGTGATGGGGTTGGGCAATTCATCGAGGTGGTAGCCGATGGCCAACTTGGCGGCAATTTTCGCAATCGGATAGCCCGTGGCTTTCGATGCGAGGGCCGAAGAGCGACTCACACGCGGGTTGATCTCGATGGCGATGATGTCTTCCTTTTCATCGTTTGAAACCGCGAACTGCACGTTGCACCCGCCGGCAAAGTCACCAATCTCGCGCATCATGCGGATGGCCATGTCGCGCATGCGCTGAAATGTCGTGTCACTCAACGTCATCGCCGGAGCAACCGTGATGCTGTCCCCGGTGTGGATGCCCATCGGGTCGAAATTCTCAATCGAACAGATGATGGTGACGTTGTCGTTGCTATCGCGCAAGAGCTCCAGTTCGTACTCCTTCCAACCCATGACCGCTTTATCGATCATGACCTCGTGGATGGGGCTCAGGTGCAAGCCACGGGTCAAGGCCTCATCGAAATCGGCCGGGTCGTAAATGATGCTCGCGCCGGCTCCACCAAGCGTGTAGCTCGCACGAATGCACAGCGGAAATCCGAATTGCTGGGCTGCTTCTTTGCCTTCGAGGAAACTTTTGGCCGTGGCTTGAGGCGCCATGGGAATACCCATGGATTCCATCAGGTCGCGGAAGCGTTCGCGGTTCTCGGTGATTTCGATTGCATCAATATCCACACCGATCATCCGCACGTTGTGCTCCTTCCAAATGCCCATCTCATCGCATTGAATGCACAGGTTCAACGCCGTCTGCCCCCCCATCGTCGGCAGCACCGAATCAATGTTAGGATGCTGCTCAAGGATCTTTTCGATGGAAGCAGGTTCCAGCGGCTCGAGGTACACGTGGTCCGCCATGACCGGGTCGGTCATGATGGTCGCGGGGTTGGAATTGATGAGGGTGGTTTCGATGCCTTCTTCGCGAAGGGACCGCAAGGCTTGGGATCCGGAATAATCAAACTCGCAAGCCTGTCCAATGACAATCGGTCCGCTGCCAATGAGGAGAACCGATTTGATGCTTTTGTCTTTGGGCATTTTTTTTTTACCCCGCTCACTCTAGGTGAACGGGCGGCAAATTTTCAAGACCGTTTGGGACATTTCCGGGCACAAAATTACACGCGGCTTTTCATCCCGGCGGAAAAAGTCATTCACAATTTCCACGCGCTATCCACATTGCGCCCGACCTTTGAATCATGGAGTTTGCAACACCCGAGGAGCAGGGACAGCGGCTGGTCATCGAATGCGAGGGCTGGGTCATTGAATACGCTGTCTGGACGACCGGCGACCTTCCGTCTGACAAAGTCCCGGTGGTGATTGCTCTTCACGGTTTTGCGCGCCCATTGGAAGATTTGCGCGCAGCCCACCATGCTTGGCCACATCCACACGCCATGGTCTCCATCCACCTGCCGCACCACGGGGGTAGCGGACCCCTTCCGGTTAGTGGACCGGATGACCGCCCGATGGAACCCGAGGCGTTCAACCGCATCATCGAAGCCATCATCTCCCGCGAAATTCCGAACGCCGGCAAACGCACCTTGCTCGGCTACAGCATCGGGGGAAGGATTGCGTTGGCCCTTTTGGTCAATCGTCCTGAAGCCTGGCACCATGTGGTGCTTTTAGCACCCGACGGACTGAAGCAGTCTCCCTTCTACGCCATCACCGTGCACACCCACTTGGGGCGGTGGGCTTGGTTTTGGATGGACCGTCACGAGCAATGGGTGTGGAAGTGGTCGGATGCACTGCTCAAGTGGGGATTGATCTCCAAACACCTGCATGGGTTCATCTACTTCCATTCATCGTCACACGCCATGCGCATGATGGTTTGGAAGGGCTGGAGGGGACACCGGGCGTGTTGGCCGGGGCACGGCGCCATCAAGGCTGCCCTTGAACTGGTGCCACGTGCCAGCCTTGTTTTTGGGGAATTCGACAAAATCATCCCGTTTACAAACGCCAAGCGGCTTAAGCGCATGACCCGGAATCAGCAACACGTCACTTACCAAACCGTCTGGTCGGGCCACAACCTGCTCAAACCCGAAAAGATGGATGAAGTTGTTCGCTGTATCTTCGGTTCATGAGTTGGCTTCATGACCTCCGAAACGACCAACGTCACGGTCGCAAGCGCCTCGCCGCATTGCTCGACCCGGACGATTTGCCAACCGGTCGGGATTGGACCCGGTTCATGGACGGCCTGAACGCTTCGCCAATCACGGATATTTTTATTGGAGGCAGCTTAATTACCTCCCGGGGTGTCAAGGAAATATTGCACTCGCTGCGTGCACACTACAAAGGACGGATTACGCTTTTCCCAGGGAGTCCTGAACAGGTAACGCCTGGTGCCGACGCGGTCCTATTTCTTTCCTTGATCTCCGGGCGCAATTCCGAACTGCTCATCGGCAGGCATGTAGAAAGCGGCATGCGGATCCGCGAAATGGGAATGGACGTCGTCCCGACGGGCTACATGCTCATCGGTGATGGACCGTTAACGACTGCCGCATACATGAGCAAC
>DJYV01000034.1 GCA_002448555.1 Flavobacteriales bacterium UBA6969 | reverse complement strand
AATTTTATGGCGTTATTTACGGGCAATCCGACTGGGACCAGCAATTCTACACCATCGTGAACGATACCCGATTGCCGTTCCCAGGTTCGAATATCGGGCTGCGCGACGCCTCCGACTTCGTCGAAGTGCGCTACGGCTGGGACTTCGATGATCGTTTTGGCGAAGGATTCATCTCCGAGCACTTCATTTACGGACGGCGCTTGTTCGAGTCGCACCGCACCATCGTGTCCAACTACATCGCCGCGCGTTACGGAATCAACCTCGGCAACGTTCAACACTACTTCCGGGACCAGTACCCCGAAGACGTAGCAGGCATTGGCCGCGAAAGCGAATGGGACCGGCACCTCGATGCGCAAGGCATCGGTGCCGTGCGCATCAGTGATGCGTCGGATTTACAGGATGGCGAATACCTGTTCTGGGGTCACGATGGCGGTGCAGCTGAGGTGGTGACCGCATTCCCGTTCCAATCCGAGCGTTTGGAACGCATTTGGGCATGCGAAGAGGTAGGGGACGTAGGTACGGTGAATTTTCGCATCCAAGACGCGGGTGTAGCTGAATTGTTCATGTCCGGAAGCATCGGACTGATTGTAGCGGAAGGGGATGAATTCAGCATCTTCAACCAGCCTGATTTTTACCCGTTGCAGAACCAGGGCCAATACTGGTCAGCCGAGGTAGACTTGCCTGAACACGGTGTGTTTACCATCGGGTTTGCACCGGTGATGCGTGTTGATGAGTCCTTGGCTGAAGCCGATTGGCAGGTGTATCCAAATCCAGCAAACGACGTGCTGAACATCGCCTCCCGTTTCATCGAGACGAAAGGGGTGCAGTGCCGTGTGGTCGATCTGTCAGGCCGCGTTGTTGCTTCAGGGCCGTGGTCCGGTGGTCAGCGCATGACTGTGGACGTCTCGGCATGGCCGAGCGGTGTGTACGTCGTAGAATTCGAAAAGGACGGATTGCGTCACGCCCTCCCGTTCATGAAGCAGTAACGCTCCGATCAATCGACCAGCAGTCGAACCGTCGACGCTTGGCCCGAAGGCGTCAAGCTGCGAACGGTGTAAGTACTAACCGGCCATGCCTCTGAGGGCAACTGGGCTTGGCTGCCGGCGCCTAAGAAAAACGTGTGGATGCTCCGACCGCTTGCATCGAACACACGGAACTCTGCCGCTTCGGGGCCGTTTTGAATCCATGCAGCACCGGCAGTGGGGTTGGGGTAGGTAAAAAAGCCTTGCGCCGGTGTTTCGGCTTCGGCTACATTGACCGCTGGCCCGAATCGATATACCGTGCCCTCGGCCGGTACACCGGATAAATTGGCGCCTGAATAGTACCATTGGTAAAAGTCATCTGACAAGGTCCAATCCGGCGCATCAGCATCGCCGATGGCGGTGTAGAAGGTGCCGTTGTAGTAATCGTAGTCAAACCCAACGATGATACCGGATGTCAGGAAATCGAGTTGATCCAATGAATCCGAGGGAATCGTATTCGAACCGAACCGGTATTCAATGATGCCACCGCTCTCGTAGATCCACGTTTGAAAGTTGAGGCGGGCAGTGGTCGTTCCAATGCCAGAAATCTCGTCGTAGAGGCCACACTCGTCCCATTCCACTTTCAGGATGCGGTCGGGCGATTCTCCAGTGACCTGGTATTGGATGGTGCTGAACTCCTCTGCTTCCACCGCGCCGATGTCCATGACATCCAAGCTGATGGGCCAGAGGATATTCAGCTGGCCGTTTAAGGTGGTGTTCATGAGCATTTCTCCCGTGCCGCCGAGCATCAAAATGCCGCCCGAGTTGTTTCCATCGAGATCAATCGAAAAGTCAAGCGGGATTTGGACTTCAGGATCATCCCATCCCACCTCAATGCCCAGCGAAATGGGGTTGTCCAAAGGCACGTAGTATTCGTTGAGTACCGTCGCACTGTAAGGGAATTGGCTGTGAGCTGTTGCAAAGCAAGCCAGCGCAGCAATGAGGAGTAAGGGTTTGTTCATGGCTTAGAAGTTAGGACGCAGCAGCGACTTGGAGTAGAACTCATCAATCACCCGGACCACCTCTTCTGGTGAGTCAACGAGGTGGAACAAGTCCGGATCACCGGGGCTGATGGTTTTGTAGCGGTCGGCGAGGGTGGTTTTCATCCAATCGACCAAGCCGGCCCAAAATTCTGAATCGTACAATATGATGGGCACTGGCTCGACCTTAGCCGTTTGCACGAGGGTCAAGGCTTCGAACAACTCGTCCAGTGTTCCGAATCCGCCTGGCATGACAACGAAGCCCTGGGAATACTTCACAAACATCACCTTGCGCACGAAGAAGTAATCGAAGTCGATGCTCTTGTCCGGGTCGATGTAGGGATTGTTGTGTTGCTCGAAAGGCAACTCAATGTTCAGTCCCACGGAGGTACCTCCCACGTCATGCGCGCCGCGGTTGCCGGCTTCCATTACGCCGGGACCACCGCCGGTGATGACACCATAGCCTCGCTCACTCAATTGCCTCGCAACTTCACGCGACTGATTGTACACCTTAGAATCCTCGGCCATTCTTGCCGATCCGTAGATACTGATGCAGGGTCCAATGCGCTGCAGGGTTTCAAACCCCTGCACGAATTCCCCCATGATTTTAAAGATGGACCAACTGTCGTTGGTCTTGATTTCATTCCAATCGCGTTGCTTCAGGCCTTTCTTCATGTGTTGTTATTACGTGCCCACAATAGTACGTAAAAACGGCCCGGTGGCGCTGTCGGCATTGGCGGCGACCTCTTCGGGTGTACCGGTGGCGATGATGCGCCCGCCACGCTGGCCTCCTGCGGGACCGAGGTCGATGAGGTGATCTGCGACTTTCAGGACATCGAGGTTGTGCTCGATGACGAGCACGGTATTGCCTTGGTCCACCAAGCGCTGCAGCACATCAATGAGCATTTGAATGTCTTGAAAATGCAGTCCCGTGGTGGGTTCATCCAGAACATAGAACGTCTGGCCGGTGCTGACGCGGGCCAGTTCGGTTGCGAGTTTGACACGCTGGGCTTCGCCGCCCGACAGGGTGGTTGATTGCTGCCCCAAGGTGATGTATCCCAAACCGACGTCTTGGAGGGTTTTGGCGATGCGCTTGAGCTTGGGAAAGGAATCAAAAAACTCCACCGCCTCGTTGACGGTCATGCCCAAGACATCCGAGATGGACTTGCCGCGGTACCGGACCTCGAGGGTTTCGCGGTTGTACCGTTTGCCTTTGCACGCCTCGCATTCCACGTGGACGTCGGGTAGGAAATTCATCTCCACAGTCTTGAGTCCAGCGCCTTTGCATTCTTCGCATCGTCCCCCGGCGACGTTGAAGCTGAATCGGCCGGGTTTGTAGCCGCGTATGGCAGCTTCAGGGAGCTTAGTGAACAGCGCTCGGATTTCGTTGAAGATGCCGGTGTACGTGGCGGGATTGCTGCGGGGTGTGCGGCCTATGGGGCTCTGGTTGATGGCAATAACCTTATCCAGGTGCTGCAAGCCCGTCAGTTTCTTGTAGGGCAGGGGGGCTTGAGTCTCTTCAAAATAGTGGTTGTGCAGCGCAGGGTAGAGGGTTTGATTGATTAACGAACTCTTACCACTTCCGCTGATGCCGCTCACACACGTGAACGTCCCGAGGGGGATGACTAGGTCGACGTTTTGCAAGTTGTGACCGCTGGCCCCCGTGAGCTTGAGCTTGGCGCGGCGCCCCGTCTTCCTGCGCTTGGGAATGGCAATCGACTTCGTTTTGTTGAGGTACTGGGCGGTGCTGCTTTCCGTTCCGAGGTGGGCAGATGGTGGCCCTTGCGCCACCACGTAGCCGCCGTGCACGCCTGCACCGGGACCGATGTCGATGAGGTGATCGGCCTTCAGCATCATCTCTTCATCGTGTTCGATGACAATGACCGAGTTGCCTGCATCCCGCAACGCCTGCAGGCTCTTGATGAGGCGCTCGTTGTCCCGTTGGTGCAGACCGATGCTTGGCTCATCCAGGATGTACAGCACTTCGGTCAACCGGCTTCCGATTTGCGTAGCCAGCCGAATGCGCTGGGCCTCGCCGCCCGACAAGGTGCGGGCAGATCGGTCAAGGGCCAAGTAGTCGAGGCCCACGTCGACCAAGAACCCCAAACGTGCATTGACTTCTTTGAGCGGTTCTTTCAAAATGACACGCTGCTTGTCGGTGAGCCGCTCATCCAAGGATTGGAACCACTCAGCAAGTGTGGCCAAATCCATTTGTCCCAATTCGGCGATGTTTTTGCCGCCCAGTTTGAACTGCAAGCTGATGGGCTTGAGCCGCGTTCCCTCGCACGATGGGCAGGTTTTCTTCTGCATGAACCT
>DJYV01000043.1:426-10917 GCA_002448555.1 Flavobacteriales bacterium UBA6969 | reverse complement strand
CGCGGAAGCCTGTACTTCGACCATGCCCCCAATCCAGACAGCCTGCAGCCCTCCTTGGCACACATCGAAAAAGACATCGTTCACCTGATCGAAACGCTGGCGTGGAAGGAAACCCAAACGACACCATGAGCCAGGCGTGCATCCTTGATTTTGGCAACACCCGCGTGAAATGGGCGCGGTTCGTCGACGGCGAATTTGCAGGCGTGCTGCAAGACGCGGAGGCGTGGGAATCATTGCAGGATTGGAACGAAGACGCCCGATGGCTCATTGCCGCCTCGGGCCCGATGGACGACCGGTGGAGTGCTTGGGTCGAAACCCTCAAGACGAGCCAGCCAGACTCCGTGGTGCACCTCGAAAGTGCTGAAGGCATTCCTTTCCCCTCCGCGTACCACTCCATGCACACGCTGGGATTGGACCGCATTGCCAACGCTGCAGGAGCGGCGGCGGAAGATGCGCAAGCCGACTGGCTGATCATCGACGCGGGCACGTGCATCACCGCTGACCTGCTTCAAGGCGGGAAGTTCTGTGGTGGGTCCATTGCCCCCGGAATCGACCTACGGCTGCGCGCGATGTTCGCCGGGACGGCGAGCCTGCCGTACCCGGCAGACTGGAGGGAACAAGCCGCTGGAGGGATTGGCTTGGATGTCGGTGACGACACGGTATCCTCGCTCATAGCCGGAGCAGTTGGCGGTGTACAAGCCGAACTGACCGAGCGCATTCGCCGGTTCACAAACGAAATCCCTTCCATCCGCGTTGCATTAACCGGTGGAGACGCGAAATTCTTGCAACTCCAAGCGGACTTACCGACTTTTGCCGACCCAATCCTCACGTGGAAGGGTTATTTCCACCTGCTGAATCGCATGCTGACCCATGAGTAATCCCACCCCATCCAATCACCCGACCTTCGGACGGCTGGCCCTCGCGGCTCTCGGGGTGGCCCTGCTTTGCTCCATTTCGGGTGCGGCTCAGCAATCTGAGTTCTCCCCCTACTCCCGCTACGGATTCGGTTTGATTGGGCAGCTTCAAACACCCGCCTACGCAGGCATGGGTGGCATGGAGACCACGCTGCTCACCGGCTTCCAATTCCAGCCCAACAACCCGGCTTCAGCTACCTACCTCAGCCAGACCACGTTTCAAGCTTCCGGCATCGCCAATCAAGTGCGATTGGAGCAAGGCGAAGCGTCCGCCTCAGCAGCGTTTGGTTCTCCCGGGCCCTTCGGAATTGTGGTCAAACGCAACGGCGGAAAAAACGCACTCATCCTCAACCTCTCACCGTACAGCAACTCCGGGTATGCCATTACTCTGAGCGACACTTACGACGGCATTGGTTTAGCGAATCAGCGGTACGAAGGTGACGGAGGGTTGAGCGCACTGAACATTGGTTGGGCGCGGGTTTTTAAAGGGTCAAAACGCGTGCCGGCTGGAAGCGACAGCATCCGAATCCAAAGCAATGCGCTGCACCTTGGGATTCAAACGCATTACCTATTTGGTCAAATCAGCCGGACGTCGACGGTCGACATCATCGATCCCACATTCCTCGACCACCGCAACCGGTTCACAGCACAGCACCGCAGTATCACGGCCAATGCCGGGATGGTCTACGACCAATTGTTGCATGTGCGTTACGACGACCGAGGCGATTTTGAGCAGAGCCTGTCCCTGCGCATGGGCGGCGTGTTCACTCCGTCCACCAACCTGCACAGCTCATTGACCAGCATCGACGAAACGACCCAAACATTGGGCGGCATCCCCTTTCCATTGGATACGGCATTCTACAGCGAGCGCCTCGACTACCGCGCCCGGATGCCCCGGAGCTTCGGCTTGGGGAGCAGCTTCCACTTCGATCGCGGCGACGGCATGCGAATCGCGGCCGGCATCGAATACAAGGCAGCAGCATGGGATGACGTCGCAGTTGATTTTGCGCCAGAGATGCAATCCGACGGCGTCGAATGGGTGGCCGCCGAATCCATGCACCTCGGGCTGCAATTCAACCTCGGTAACCCCGAACAACGCAACCCCACATGGGGCAAGGCAACGTACCGGCTGGGTGTCAACCGCCAGCGCCAACCTTATGCTGTCAACGGCCACCAAGTGCAAACCCAAGCCATCACTGGCGGCTTTACCCTCCCCCTAGTCGGCAGCCGTTCCTTGAGCCGTTTGCATTTCGGCACGGAAGTTGGAGGACGCTTTACACAAGAAGGTGCGCTAGAAGAAACGTTCTTACGGTTCCATTTCGGCGTCTCCCTGATGCCCTTCTACAAGAACAATTGGCTGATACCAAGATTATATGACTGATAAAACCAACACCATGAAATTGATCATCCGCGGAATCTTAGCGATGTTGATTGCGGCGCCTGCCTTGGTAAGCGCTCAAGACCGCTACGGAGAGACAGAGGAACAGCAGATCCTGTGCAAAGAAGCCATCAGTGTATACGTGAGCTACAAGAAGCAGAAGAACTACGACGAAGCCTACATCCAGTGGAAAAAGGCATGCGACGTATGCCCTCCAACCGCTCGTGAGGGCATGTACTCTGACGGCGTCCGTTTTTTGAAAAACGAACTCAAGAAAACGGAGGATGAAGCCCGCACTCAGGCACTACAGGACAGCATCTTCACGCTGTACGATCAGCGCATGGAGCTTTTCCCAAGCACCAGCAAAAAGCCCAACAACCGGTGCCGAATCCTCGCCTACAAAGCGACCGATTACTACCGCTTATTCAAAAAGGACGGCGCAGCTGTAGCCAACGCCATGTTCAAGGAAAGCATCGACTGCTTGGGCGCAGCGTCCTCGCCAGCGACACTCAGCACGTACTACGTGACTTCATTTTACGCCATGAAGCGAATGGAAGACGACGCAGAAGCGAAAGCCAAGTTGGGTGAAATGCTGACGGAGTACCTCACCTTGATGGACTACCTCGACCAAGGCATGGCGACGGCAACTGCTGCCGGAAAAACCGATGCTGTTGAGGACTACACGAAAGCAAAGGGGAACTTGGACGAAGTGTTCATCGCCATCGCCCAGTGCGAAGACATGGTTCCGGTATTGAGCGAAAAGGTCGCCGCCGATTCAGCCAACTTCGAATTGAAGCAAAAGGTGTTGCGCCTGTTGAATCAAAAGGATTGCACTGACAACGACCTGTACTTGCCGGTGGCCATCGATGTTCACAATGAAACGCCGAGCCACCCTTCGGCATATGCCATTGGCAATGAGCAAGCCAAGGTGGAGAACTTCGGCGAGGCGTTCGCTTACATGGAAGAGGCCGTTGCGCTTTGTGCCGACTGCGCGGAGTTGGAGGTCTACTTGCTGAAGGCAGGAAAAATCGCTTCGTTCTTGGGCAAATCCAGCACGGCGCGTTCATACGCTCAGAAGGTGCTGTCCAATAACCCAGAAAGCGCGGAAGCCTACATGCTCATTGGCGACGCCATTGCCGGTGCGGCGAAGCAGTGCGACGACGGCGCTTTGGGTAGCCGCTTGGCTTACTTGCGTGCGTGCGATTACTACGGCATGGCCATCAGCCGGGGCGACGAAGACATCAAAGCCACCGCCAAGAAAAAGCTCAATGCGAACAGCAAACAGTTCCCAAGCGTTGACGAAATCTTCGCGGTCGGAAAGTCCACAGGCGACGCCATCACGATTCCATCCATTGGAGGTTGTCCGTGTGCGGGTGAATCCACCACGATCCGCGTGCGCTAAGCGCCGTTGTCTGCCCGCACGTGCTCCAACCGAACACAAACCAGAGCCGTTCAGCGCTGAAATCCTTTTGGATGACAGGCTGGGCGGCTTTTCTTTTGCTCGGGTGTGCCAACTCCGACGCCGAGGTTTCAAACGTTATCGCTGACGAAACCAGTCCGGTGCAGACGGTCACCAACGGTACATTTCGGTACAGCGAGCGCGGGGTCATCCTGCACGAGCTTCACGCAGGAGAGATGCTTCGCGAGGAACGCGGCAACGCGGAAGCGTCCGAGGATGTTGTGGAAGTGCGAAACGGCTTCGAATTGTTTATTGGTGGAAATGCGGCCAACCACGAAGCGCACATGACTGCCGACTGGGCGACCTTGGACGAAAAGAACCTGCGCCTCGTCGCCAAGCATGCCGTCACCCTCGAAAACGCCGAGGGCGATGTGCTGGAAACAGAGTACCTCGTGTGGTCGGAAGACTCAAACCGAGTGTGGACCAACCGGCCAGTAACCATTCGCACGACTGATGGGGTAATCTACGGCGAAGGGTTGGAATCAGATGCGCGGTTTGAGTCCTACCGCATCATCAAACCCCGTGGTGAAATGGTGTTGGAGGGGACCGAATTGCGTTAGGTTTGCATTGGATTGAACGACCATGAACGAAGAACAACTGCACCACGTCAACCGCATGGCCGAGCGCTTCTGGATCGGCATCATCTTGTGCTGCGTCGCGGCGTCCGGGTATTTCATTTGGAAGGACGGTTGGGCGCAACAGAAGCAATCCCTCGTCCTGCCAGCACTGGCAGCAGCGTGGTACGGATTCCGCCGGTTTTTTCGGCAACGTCTCGAGCGCGGAAGTAACGCGCGGAATGATTAGGTTTGTTCTAGCCTTGACCTATGGATTCTGACCCCTCGAGTTCGCTTTTAATCATCGGATTGGCCCTTGTCGCCTCCGCTTTCTTTTCCGGAATGGAGATTGCCTTCGTTTCGGCCAACCGCCTGCAACTCGAACTGGATTCGCAAAGCAGCTGGCGGGGACGCATCCTCACCCACTTGTCAGCGCGCACGAAGCTCTTCATCGCCACCATGCTGGTTGGCAACAACCTGGCCTTGGTGTTTTGTGGATTGGAATCCGGGGCGCTGGTCAGCCACGGGCTTTTTGGGGTGAGCGACTGGACGGAAGCCGCGCAACCGATTCTGGTGTTGGCTGTGCAGACGTTGATTACGACCCTGGTCATCTTGGTGGTGGCTGAGTTCATTCCCAAAGCCCTGTTCCACAGCAATGCCAACTTCTGGCTGAAGTTCTTTGCGGTACCGCTGGTCGCCATTCACTACCTGCTTTTGCTTCCAGGTTTGGTGGTGGTTGGGCTGAGCAACTTCTCCATTCGCCTCGTTGGACGGTCGTCCGAAAGCGATGACGATGGCGAGCAACTGGGCGCCACCGACCTGGACCATTTCATCCGCGAGATGAGTGGGCGAATGGAGCCCGAGCAGGAGTTGGAGCACGAGCTGCAGATCATGCAGAACGCGCTGGAATTCAACAAAGTGCTTGCCCGGGACTGCCTGATTCCTCGCAACGAGGTGGTCGCTGTCGATTTGGAGACACCCTTGGAGGAAGTGCGCGAATTGTTCATCACGAAAGGCCTCAGCAAAATCGTCGTGTACCGCGAGGACATTGATCAAACCATTGGGTACGTGCACTCGAGGGACCTGTTCAAAAACCCCACTTCTATCAAGACCATCCTGCACCCCACGTTCGTGGTACCAGAACCCATGCCCGCGGATGACGTGCTCAAGCGGTTCAAGCAACGGAAGCGGCACCTGGCCATCGTTGTAGACGAATTTGGAGGCACGTCGGGCATCTTGACGATGGAGGACATCATGGAACAATTGGTTGGCGATATCGAAGACGAGCACGACAAAGAGGAACTCATTGAAGAGGCCTTGGACCCGGGGAAGTGGCGGTTTTCTGCGCGGCTCGACGTGGAAGACCTAAACGAGCGCTTCGACCTCCAACTGCCGTTGAATGACGCCTACGAAACCCTGGGCGGGCTCGTGATTCACTACACGGAAGACATTCCTGAAGCCGGCTATACACTGGCACTCGACGGCTTCACCATTGAGGTGGAGGAAGTGAGCGGCAACAAGGTGCAAACCGTCATCTTGCACGTGATTTCAGCGGAAAACAGCTGAAACCTCAGCAGCAGGTTTGCGGTTTAAGGAGGCGCAACACGTAAAAACGCCCGGATATATTGGATTTCCCTTATCTTCGCAGACCTTAAAAAAGACACGTTTATCATGTCAATGATTCAAGAAATTCGAAACCGACAAGGCCTGCTGATTGTGATGATCGGCATCGGCATGCTCGGTTTTTTGGTTCCCTACGATGCAGTGATGGCCTTGTTCGGCCAAAACGGAAGCCGTGATGTCGGCGAAGTAAACGGGGTGGCCGTATCCGGTGCACAGTACCAAATGGAAGTTCAAGAGCGCCGCCGCCTGGGATTCAGCGGTGACCAATTGGCCGAGGAGGTATGGAACGATATCACGTCTGAAATCGTGCTCGAGGACGACTTTTCCGCATTGGGATTGACGGTCAGCGACGAGGAGTACGAAGAAATGCTGTTCGGTACAGCTTTCTCACCCTACATGAACCGAGCGTTTTACTCCAACGCGGAGACCAAGGGATTCTGGCAGCAGAATTTCGATGCGATGCTGGGCACCGACCGGGGCGTCGCCGATTTCATGTCCTACAAACGACTCATCGTAGCCAAGCGCATTCGAGAGAAGTACGACAACCTCGTTGTCTCAGGGATTTACTCCAACTCACTGGAGGGCAAGTACGACCACGCAGGTGCGAACCAAAAAGTGAACTTCAACTACGTGTTCAAGCCCTTCAGCTCCATCGACGAGTCTGAAGTTGATGTCACCGACCGGGATGTCAAAGCGTACTACAACGCGCACAAGGACGAAGCCCAGTACAAGCAAAATGCCGGACGCAACATCACATTCGCGCGCATCCCGCTGCAAGCTTCTGCGAAAGATGCCGAAGCCATTGAAGAGGAGCTGAGTGCGGTCAAGACGGTATGGGAAAACACCGAAGCCAGCGACAGCTTGTTCGTGGCCAATGAAAACGAAGCGCCTTTCACGGCTACCGTTTTGCGCAAAAGCGATGTGGAGACCGACGTAAACGAAGCCACCTTCTTCGACGCGAAAGAGGGCGACCTCATCGGTCCCTACCTCAAGAAGACGAGCTACCGATTGGCCAAGGTTCTGGAGTTCTTTAGTGAGCCTGACAGTGCCGCATGCCGTCACATCTTGCTCAAGGCCAATGACCCACAGGATGCCGAAGAGATGGCCGTTCTCATGGGCCGAGCCGACAGCCTCAAGCGCGCACTGAGCCGAGGTGCCTCGTTCGAAGACTTGGCCGAACGCTTCAGCGAAGATCCCGGTTCCAAGTCGAAAGGCGGATTCTACGATCTCTTCCCACGTGGGCGGATGGTGAAGCCATTTGAAGATTTTTGCTTCGAAAATAAGCCGGGCAAAATCGGAGCCGTTGAGACTTCTTTCGGTATTCACTTGATTGAAGTCATGGAGCATACCGACCCGGTAGATCAGGTACGTGTAGCCCTCATTGAGCGCGCCATCCAGCCGTCAACCTCTACAGCGCGTGAGTCATACGGCGCTGCAAGCGAATTCGCCATTCAAGCGACATCACGTGAGGCGTTCATGCAAGCTGCCGGTGACGCGGGTTACGCGACCAATACAGCAAACGATGTCCTGCGTAATGCAAAATCGGTTTCCGGATTGCGCAACGCTTCTGAGCTCGTAGGCTGGGCATACGGAGCAGAGGTGGGAGAAGTATCCAACCCCATCCTCGTTGACAAAAACTACGTTGTTGGCTACCTCGATCGTATCACCGAAGAGGGCGCCCCGTTGTTCGAATACGTCGAAAACGAAATGCGCACCGGTGCCGTGAAGGAAGCCAAAGGCGCGCTTTACAGCGAGCGCATGGCCTCGGGCTCGTTGGATGAAATCGCCACGAGCGTAGGCTCATCCGTAGCCAGCGCGACGAACATCGCATTGAAATTTCCTACCGTCAGTGGAGCCGGCTCGCTGCCTGAACCCGAAGTGGTCGGTATGGCCTTTGCCATTCCTGTTGGGAATGTCTCCGCCCCCATCGTAGGCAACAACGGTGTGTGGGTCATCGCACCGACTTCCACTACTGACGCAGTGGTCAAGTCTGATTACCTAACGGAACAAACGACTTTGTTGTCACGTGCCCGCGGCGCAGCAACCATCCGCATCTCGAATGCCATGATGGACGCAGCGAACTTGGAAGACAACCGAAACTAAGCGGCCACCACGACCGCACCAAAAAGCCCGCTCCTCTGCGGGCTTTTTTGTGTCCGATTACCGCGGGTCCCATTCGAGGTAACTACCGTCGCCATAGCTCAGGAAGCGAAAGCCTTCGGCAAGGGCGCGGTCGTATACCGCTCTCCAATCATCGCCTATGGCTGCGGCCACGAGACAGAGCAACGTGCTGTTGGGTAGGTGAAAATTGGTGATGAGCCCCTGGACCGATCGGATGCGGTATGGCGGCACCATCATGACCGACGTTCTGAAGTGCCAGTCGGCCCCATCCAAGGCGTTGACGCACCATTGCATCGCCGTTTCCATCGTCCACCCCAAGCGCTCAGCCGCCTCACCGAGTTCACCACGCCATTCCCACTGGTGCAGCTCCGCCGGTTGCTCCCCGGTCTCCTTCCACTTGATTGCGAGCCAGTACAAACTCTCCAAGGTCCGCAAACTGGTCGTACCCGTAGCGACCCGATGCACCCCCTCTTCGGCAAGGGCTTGGATGGAATTAAAAGACACAGAACAGTGTTCGCCGTGCATGACATGGTCCACCACGTCGCCTTCGCCGAGGGGCTTGAAGGTGCCTGCGCCCACGTGCAAGGTGACCTGGTGCAAGGACGTGCACGTGCTCAGGTCCGCCATCAACGGCGCGTCAAAATGCAATCCTGCCGTCGGAGCCGCCACCGAACCGGGCACTTCAGCATAGACGGTTTGATAATCTTCTGCGTCTTGCTCCTCCGCTGGACGACGCATGTAAGGCGGCAGCGGCATCTTACCCATGGCCTCCAGCAATTCAGCGAAACTCGCTTCACGGGATTCGCCCGAGGCCGCCGAACGGTGCGTCCACTTCAATTTGATGTAGCGCACACCCTCGTCCATGCCCACGCGTTTAGCGTTGACTTCCCACTTCCCGGCGGCGTCCTCCACGTTCAAACCCGCTTCTCCAGCTGTCCACCGCTTCCCCCCTTTGACCATGCATTTCCACACCACCGACTGCGTTGAAGCAAGTGCTTGCTCCATGGACATTGCATGTGGTTCGAGTAAAAACACTTCCAAGCGCCCGCCCGTCGGTTTCTGCAGCAACAAACGCGCCCGGATGACCCGGGTGTTGTTTACCCACAACTGCGTGCCGGCAGGCAACACCTTGGGCAGGTCGGTAAACAGCAGGTCGGTGGTGACCCCACCTTGCCGCCAGGTGAGCAGCCGCGCACTGGAACGGGGCATCACGGGATGGGCCGCGATGGACGATTCAGGAAGTTCGTATGCGTAGTCCGCCGTCTGCATGCATGGAATTTTTGAACAACGGGACAAAAATAGCCGGTGAAGGCGCCTTTCGTTCCTCCAAAATGAACAGGGGTGCATTACCTTCGTTCAATCATGGCCAAAATCCTTGTCATCGGAGCTGCTGGACAGCTGGGCATCGAACTGGTACTCGCGCTCCAAGCCCAATACGGCGTGGGCAATGTGAATGTTTCCGACATCCGCGTGCCGGACGATGAAGGGGTCATGCGCAGCCACTTTTTGCACCTTAACGCCACCGACGAGGGGGCGGTGCACAAAGTGTTGGAGGAAGGCCGGTACCACGCGGTGTATCACCTGGCCGCCATGCTGAGTGCCACCGGAGAGAAAAAGCCCATTGCCGCTTGGGACCTGAACATGCAATCCCTACTCAATGTCCTCGAAGCGGCCAAGGAAGGTTGGGTTGAACGGGTATTCTGGCCGAGCTCCATCGCTGTTTTCGGTCCGCAAACGCCCAAGCAAGACGTCCCGCAAGACGCGTTGCTCGACCCGACAACGGTGTATGGGATCAGCAAGCAAGCCGGTGAGTACTGGTGCCGGTATTACCACGAAAAATTCGGTGTCGACGTGCGAAGCATCCGCTACCCAGGTTTGATTGGCCACCGCTCCGAACCTGGGGGAGGGACCACGGATTACGCCGTAGAAATCTACCACTTCGCCACAGCGGGTGAGGCATACACGTGCTTCTTGCGCGCGGACCAAGCCCTGCCCATGATGTACATGGACGATGCGGTGCGGGGCACCTTGGAGTTGATGGCGGCCCCCGCAGACCGAATCCAAATTCGGACGTCCTACAACCTGGGCGCCATGAGTTTCACACCGAGTGAAGTCGCCGACGGCATCCAGCAGCACTTGCCCAATTTCCAAGTAAACTACGCACCGGACCACCGGCAGGCTATTGCCGAAAGCTGGCCCGAGAGCATTGACGACACTGCAGCACGCAGCGACTGGGGATGGGAGCCGAGGGTGCTGCTGCCGGAGATGACGTCGATCATGCTCGATGCCATCGGAAAAAAGACACAGTCGGCTGTGTACTGATTCGCGCAGTACTGCCGCTTGAAAGTGCGGGATGCCTTTTCTTTGTACTTGCGTTTTGTGCACCGCACGAACGTCCAAACAAGAGAATCCACATGGCCGAGTTTCCCCCGCTGTACATTC
>DJYV01000043.1:0-122 GCA_002448555.1 Flavobacteriales bacterium UBA6969 | reverse complement strand
AGTTTCCCCCGCTGTACATTCAGAACAGTTTGACCCGCAAAAAGGAGTTGTTCACTCCGCTCAATGCGCCTTACGTTGGCATGTACGTGTGTGGCCCAACGGTGTACAGCAACGTGCACCTC
>DJYV01000021.1 GCA_002448555.1 Flavobacteriales bacterium UBA6969 | reverse complement strand
GGACGACTACGGCACCTTGTTGGACTTGCTGGAAAACGGAGAAGGCGTCACCACACGGGAAGAGCGCCAAGCCCTCGCTACACGCGCCTTCCGAATCAGCTCACATTATGACACCCGCATCCACGAATGGATGCAAGGCGGCGCGAGTGTGGAGCAATTGAACCTCTCCGAAATGACATCGAAGTCATTGCGCTACGGAGAAAACCCTCACCAGCCGGGCCGGTTCTTCGGCGACCTCGACGCGCTGTTCGATCAGTTGAATGGAAAGGCCTTGTCGTACAACAACTTGCTCGATGTCGACGCGGCGGTGCAGTTGATGCGCGAATTCCAATCCGACGACCCCACCTTTGCCGTGCTCAAGCACAACAATGCTTGTGGCCTTGCCACGCGGCCAACCGTGTTGGAAGCATGGACCGATGCCTTGGCCGGCGATCCCGTATCTGCGTTTGGCGGCGTCCTTATTTGCAACAGCCCCATCGACAAAGCCACGGCCGAAGCCATGCATGAATTGTTCTTCGAAGTGGCCATTGCACCGGCTTATGATGCAGATGCACTCGAAGTCCTCAAGCAAAAGAAGAACCGAATTCTGCTGGTGCAGAAGCCATGCAGTACCCTAAATGTGACCGTACGGAGCGCGCTGAATGGCTACTTGGTTCAATCCCCTGATGCCAAGATGGAAGGCACAGCAGACTTGAACTTGGTGACCAAAACTGCGGGGACAGCGAGCAAGCAGGAAGACCTCATTTTCGCCATGAAAATTGCGAAGCACACCCGCTCCAACACCATTGTCTTCGCCAAAAACAAGCAGCTCTTTGGCAGCGGAACGGGACAGACGAGCCGCGTAGATGCATTGAAGCAAGCGGTGGTGAAGGCCAAAAGCTTCGGGTTCGACCTGAACGGTGCGGTCATGGCTTCCGATGCGTTCTTCCCCTTCCCCGATTGCGTTGAACTGGCCGATGACGCCGGAATCAAGGCGGTGATCCAGCCAGGAGGATCGGTCAAAGACCAGCTGAGCATCGATTACTGCGACGAACATGGCCTCGCCATGTACATGACGGGCGTGCGGCATTTCCGTCACTGATTTTGGGTGTTTTTGGTGCCTCTTAAGGGCCTCAGAAAGCCGGAGAATTTGTGAAAAATTCAATGGGTTTTGCGGAGGGCGCTTTGCTATATTTGAGTGTTCACTTCGTCTCGTTCTCCACACACTTGAAGCCCATGGGTTTGTTCAATTTTTTCATGCAAGAGATTGCCATCGATCTCGGTACCGCCAACACCATCATCTACTTTGAGGACAAGGTGGTCGTGGATGAACCCAGCATTGTGGCCAAGGACCGCGGGACCAACCGCGTCGTCGCTATCGGGCGTTTGGCGCAGCAGATGCACGGCAAGACCCACAAAAACATCGAAACCATTCGCCCTTTGAAGGACGGCGTAATCGCCGACTTCCAAGCGGCCGAAGAGATGATCAAGGGCATGATCAAAATGATCAACAGCCGCAAGTCGTGGTTCAACCCTTCGCTTCGCATGGTCATCTGCATCCCTTCGGGCATCACCGAAGTGGAAAAGCGCGCAGTTGGGGATAGCGCCGAGCACGCTGGTGGAAAAGACGTTTACCTCATCCACGAACCCATGGCTGCAGCCATCGGAATCGGCATTGACGTTGAAGAACCCATGGGCAACATGATCATCGACATCGGAGGGGGCACGTCAGAAATCGCCGTGATTGCGTTGGGAGGCATTGTCACAGACAAAAACATCCGCGTCGCAGGGGACGAATTCACCTCCGACATCGAGGAATACATGCGCCGTCAGCACAACATCCTCATCGGAGAGCGCACTGCCGAGCAAATCAAAATCGAAGTCGGCGCTGCCACGGCAGACCTCGACAACCCCCCGGAAGATTACCCGGTACGAGGGCGCGACTTGATGACCGGCATACCCAAAGAGATCCTCGTATCGTATGTAGAGATTGCGCAGGCTTTGGATAAGAGCATTTCGAAAATCGAAGAAGCGATCCACAGCGCATTGGAGCAGACACCGCCTGAGCTGTCTGCGGACATCTACAAGACGGGCATCTACCTCGCTGGAGGGGGCGCATTGCTCCGAGGCTTGGACAAACGCATTTCCGCCAAGACCAAGCTGCCCGTTCACGTCGCTGACGATCCCTTGCACGCGGTGGCCAAAGGCACAGCGATTGCCCTCAAAAACATCGACCGCTTCACTTTCCTGATGCGCAACTAATTCCAGCAGGTAGCGGATGCGAAACCTCTGGAACCTCCTCGTCCAATACCACATCGCCTTGGTCTTCGTGATTTTCCAAGGCATTGCACTGACGTGGTTTGTTGGGAGCCACGGGTACTCGCGCGGCAAGTGGGTCCAACGTTCTTTGGAATGGCAGGGGAAATGGGACCAACGCATCAGCCAATGGAACCGCTTGACCGAATTGGACGACCTCAACCGCGAATTGCTCGCCGAAAACGCCACCCTCCGCGCCGAATTGCACAGCGCCCGCGGGGATGCCATTCAAAGCACTTACCAAGGCGCAGAAGTCATCCGCTCCACTTGGAACAGCACCACCAATCAAATGGTACTGAACAAAGGGACGGCGCACGGCGTCAAACCCGGCAATGGCCTCTTGCAAAACAACCGCGTCGTGGGACGCGTGGTGGAAGCATCCGAAAACTACGCTTTGGCCTTGCCGCTGATCAACCCCTCCATCGAGTGGAGCGTTCGAATCGGCAGCTCCGGACCCGTCGCACGGCTGGTCTGGGAAGGGGGTGATGTGACGCGTGCCACGGTGTACGATGTGCCACGGAGCGCGCAATTCAGCCCAGGGGATTCCGTCTTATCCTCCGGTTTCCAGGGCTACTTTCCCGCGGGGTTACTCGTCGGCAGCATTGCTGATGAGGCCCCGGAGTTTGACGGTCAATTTTTGAACGTTCCAATCACCCTTGCAGCCGACTTCAGGGGCATCCGCTATGTGCAGATCGCCGCTCCGTTAGGGGAATCCGAAATCAACGGCCTCACACATTCCGACAGCCAACAATCGCCATGAACAACCAGGTGCTGACATATGGGAGGGTGCTCGTTCCGTTGGTTCTGCACGTGCTTTTCTTTCAGTACGCTGCATTCGCAGCGGGTTGGTGGTTTGTCGGCCTTCACTTGCTCGGATTGCTGCTGATGCCCTTGCAATCTTCACCGCTGCTGTTTTTGGTGGTCGCTGCGGGATTTGGTAGCATCGTCGACGCGGCCACATTGGAAGGTGGGCTGTTCATGTCAAGTGCGGTTCTCATGGCATTAGCAACACCTGCCGTAAACCGGTTGTTGGCACCACGCGAGGGGTATGAAGTCACCGACCAACCGACTGTTTCGTCCATGGGCGTTCAGTGGTTCGCCATCCGATGCCTGCTCTTGCTGACAGTGCACCACCTGTGGATGTTTGGATTGGAGGCCGGACGGTGGGATTTGTTCCCCCGGGCCATTGGCAAGGCGCTGACCTCATCCACCTTGTCCACAGGAGCCTTTGTGCTCGTGCTGCTGCTCACCCGTCGCCAACGATCCGCCCGATGAAGCTGCGCGAACGCCAATGGATTATTGGAGGCATTTTCCTTCTCATCTCGGTCATCTACCTCGGACGATTGGTCCAGATGCAGGTGTTTGCTCACGAGTGGAAAGCGTATGCCTCCCGCTTGACCGAAGAAACGGAAAAACTCGAACCGGCCCGTGGCCTCATCCGTGACCGCCACGGTGAGATTGTCGTCAAGAACAAAGCCGGGTACGACATCTGGTTCACACCCCGCAAATGCTCGGCCGCAGGAGGGCTCGACACCCTGGCTTTGGCCGAGTTGATTGAAATGACACCCGACGGGCTGGCACGCGCTTTCCGCCGCGCCGAGAATTACGCAACCTACCGGCCCTCGCGCATTCAAAAACAACTCGCGGCAGAGAGCTATGCCCGGATATCCGGCGAAATGTGGCGCTTCCCAGGCGTTGAGGTGCGCCGGCGATCCCTTCGAACCAATCCCTCCGGACTCGCGAGCCACTTGGTGGGCGAATTCCGCGAAGTGGATCAAAACGACCTGGCGTCCAACCAGGGTTACCGGCTCGGCGACTACAAGGGGAAGTCCGGTTTGGAGCTGCAATGGGAATCCACGCTGCGCGGAAAACGCGGCACCCGGCACCACATCGTCGACATCCGCAACGATTACCGGGAACCGGCCCAAGCCGGTATGCTCGACACCCTCCCTGTGCCCGGTGACGACATTCAACTGACGTTGGATTTGGAATTGCAGGCCTACGGGGAACACATCATGGCCAACAAGCGCGGTGCCATCGTTGCCATTGAGCCAGCCACCGGGGAAGTCCTTGCGATGGTCAGCGCACCGAGTTACGGAACCGACTTGCTGACCGGACGGGACCGCGGTGCGAATTACGACAGTCTCATAAACCACCCAAACAAGCCGCTCTTCAATCGAACGTTGCGTGCGACGTACCGTCCTGGCAGCATCTTCAAAATAATCCAAGGACTGATCGCCATGGACCGAGGGGTGCTGCGCCCTTCCAACCGAATTGTCTGCGATCGCAGCATCATCGGCTGCCACGGACCGCATAGGTTTGACAACCTCGAGGAGGCCATCGTTCACTCCTGCAATCCCTACTTCCACGAAGTGATGAAGCGCATGATCCAAAACGGCTCAACGGGGAGCATCTTTAGCGACGCGCACCAAAACTTGGGAACGTGGTCGGAGTCCGTTCGGACCTTCGGACTTGGCACGGACTTGGGCGGGCACTTTCCGGGCTTGCGGTCTGGATCGGTGCCGGACACCACGGATTACGACCGGATGTACGGACGCAAACGGTGGGCCTACTCCACCATTTACTCCATCTCCATCGGGGAAGGCGAATTGCTCACCACCCCCATGCACATGGCCAACCTCGCAGCAACGTTGGCGAACCGAGGGCACTACATCACGCCACACGCGGTCCGCGGAAGCGAAGGCATTGAACGAATGGAATCCGGCATCGACGACCGGCACTTCGATGCCGTGATCCGCGCCATGTCGACGGTGGTGACTGCCAACGATGGAACCGGAGGACGGGCAGCCACCCCGGGCGTGGAGGTGTGCGGTAAAACGGGAACCGTCCAAAACCCCAACGGCAACCACTCGGTGTTCATCGCCTTTGCGCCGGCCGACAACCCGCAAATCGCACTGAGCGTTTACGTGGAAAATGCCGGCGCCGGAGGCGACTGGGCAGCGCCCATCGCCAGTTTGATGATCGAAAAGTACCTGTATCAAGACGTGACCCAAAGCGCCAAGGAACAGCGCATCCTTGAAGCCACTTACCCCTTTCCAGAATTCCCGTTGTGAGGAGAACAGCCCCTATATCGCAGCGCATTGATTGGCTCACAGCCGGGTTGGTGTTCACCTTGATGGTCTTCGGACTGTTCAACGTGGCCAGCGCCACCGCGGGCGCGAGCACGGTCGAGTGGCTCGATTTCAGCGGGAAGCTCGGGAAGCAATTCATTTGGGTCGGGACGAGCTTGGTGTTGGCCTTTCTGTTGTTGGTCATCGAAGGGGAATTTTTCATTCGCACCTCGGTCATTCACTACGCCATCAACATCCTGCTCCTGCTCGCAGTATTGGCCGTGGGAAAACGCATTGGCGGGGCCAAATCGTGGTTCTCATTCGGAGGCATCGGCATCCAGCCTTCGGAGTTTGCAAAGACAGGTACCTCGCTGATGCTCGCTTGGATGCTCAGCCGCAACCAGGACCGGTTCAACCAATGGGGGTCATTGTTCAAAGCGGTGGCCATTGTCTCAATACCGGCGGCCCTGGTGCTTCTGCAGCCCGATGCCGGAACGGTGTTGGTGTTTACCGGATTGATTTTGGTCTTCTACCGGGAAGGGCTTTCGGGCAATGTGTTAATCGCTGTGCTCTGTGCGCTGCTCGTCACCATCGCGACCATTCTGAGTGGGGCAAGTACGGTGCATTACCCGGGGGCAGGGGCAGCCACTGGAGCGTGGATCCTCTGGGGCATCCTGCTGAGCATCGGTGGCTTTCTCTGGGCCACGGTGCCCCAGTGGACCGTTCCGCGGCGGAGAAAACGCAACCGACGGGCGGTCCTTTTCAGCTTTGCCGCGGCACTGGTTCTGTCCGTTGGATTGCAATTCGGATTGGAGGAAGTGCTCCGCCCCCACCAGAGAGACCGAATCCACGTGTTGTTTGGCATTGATGTGGGCAATCCGGATGCCGATTACAACATCCGTCACGCCAAAGCGGCCATCAGTTCGGGTGGGCTCACTGGAAAAGGCTATTTGAAAGGCCCTATGACCGCCTATGGTTTTGTCCCCGAACAAGAGACCGATTTCATCTTCTGCACCATCGGAGAGGAGTGGGGATTGATGGGAACGTCAGCCACGTTGTTGTTGTTCACGCTCCTGCTGCTGCGCATCCTGGCACTGGCTGAACGGCAGCGCAGCGATTTCACCAGGATTTACGCATACGCCGTGGCCAGCATTCTGTTCATGCACTTCGCAATCAACGTGGGAATGGTGCTCGGGCTCGCTCCGGTCATCGGGATTCCTTTGCCCTTCATCAGCGCAGGTGGCTCGTCCTTAGTCGGATTTACCCTGCTGGTTTTCATCCTGTTACGGTTGGATGCCGAGCGCTTCTCAGTTCTACGTTAATCGATTTATATATGTGTTTGATCAAAAAAAATTAGCTGTTTGGCTTGTTTTATAGGATGAAAATTCATACCTTTGGGCGTGCTTTATTTGGAATGATATTGGAGACCCATTGTGTGCAGCAAACCTGTCGCAATGGGTTTCCTCATTTAGAACAAACAAGGCGAGCAAACCATTCAAACCTAGAACCCCGTGCCATGTGTACGGGGTTTTTTTGTTCAAAGGCCGAGCAGGACTTCCTCGGGGCTCTTGCCCGTGAAGAGCAGACGCTCAGGTTGCTCGATCATCTCCTTGATTGCATAGAGGAATCCAACGCTTTCCTTTCCGTCAATGATGCGGTGATCGTAGCTCAAGGCCACGAACATAACCGGGCGCACCTCAACTTTCCCGTTGACTGCGACGGGGCGTTCCACGATGTTGTGCATGCCCAGAATGGCGCTCTGTGGCGGATTGATGATGGGCGTTGACAACATGGAGCCGAAGACACCACCGTTGGTGATGGTGAACGTACCGCCCTGCATTTCATCGATGCCCAATTCGCCGTCCCGTGCACGGATGGCCAAGCGCTTGATTTCCGCTTCAATCTGCGCCAAACTCATCGTCTCCGCATTGCGAACAACGGGGACCATCAAGCCTTTTGGGGAGCTCACAGCGATGCCAATGTCAGCGTACTCGGGCAAAATGACTTCCTTGCCATCGATCATCCCATTGACGGCTGGGAACTGCGCAATGGCGTGCGTAACCGCCTTGGTGAAAAAGCTCATGAAGCCCAGCCCAACGCCATGCGCTTCACGGAAGGCGTCCTTGTACTTCGCACGCAGGTCCATCACCGGCTTCATGTCCACCTCATTGAACGTGGTCAGCATGGCCGTTTCGTTTTTGACCCCGACCAAACGCTCCGCCACCTTGCGGCGCAACATGGACATTTTCTCCCGTCGCACCTCGCGCGATCCGCCCCACTGGGCTGCGGAAGAACCGTCAAATCCTGCCGCCAACGCAGCGAGTACATCTTGCTTCAAAATGCGTCCGTCGCGTCCCGTGCCTTGAACCTGTGCGGCAGACAGTCCACTCTCCGCCAGCATTTTCTTGGCAGCTGGAGAAGGATGTCCAGCAGCGTGGGTTGCGTTCGCGGCAGGAGCAGGCGCTGGGGCTGGGGCCGGCGCAGGAGCTGGTGCCGGAGCTGGTGCCGCTTTCGGAGCAGGCGCAGTTTTCTTCGCTGGAGCTTTGGCCGATGTGTCGATTAGGCAACACACCGCGCCCACTTCAATCGTGTCCCCCTCCCCTGCTTTCAGCGTGATGATTCCGGCCGCCTCAGCGGGAAGTTCGAGCGTGGCTTTGTCCGAATCCACCTCCGCGATGGCCTGGTCTTTTTCCACGTAATCACCATCGGACACAAGCCAAGTAGCGATTTCCACTTCACTGATGGACTCTCCCGGACTCGGGACTTTCATTTCAAGTTGGGACATGATTCGTCGTGTGTATTGGAATGGACGTTAGCGTGCAATTAACAACGGAAGTCAACCGCATTTGGGCCGACGCTCCATCTTTTCTTAACCGTTGGCATGCGAAAAAACCTCGTCGATGATGGCCGACTGGCGTTTGGCATGAACCGCCGAGCTGCCCGAAGCCGGGCTCGCACTCAAACTACGCGAAATAACGCTCAACGGAACCGAAGTGTAGTGCTGCAACATGAACGACCAAGCGCCCATGTTTTGGGGTTCCTCTTGAACCCAGATGCAATTGACGTCAGAGCCGTATTGCTGAACGACCGCATCCAATTCCGCTTGAGGGAGTGGATGCAGTTGCTCCACGCGTACAAACGCAATGTTCGGAGCGGCCTGTTCCTCCAGGCGTTCGATCAGGTCGTAGTAGACCTTGCCCGAGCACAGCACCACGGTATCCACGGGCTTTCGCGCCGCAGCAGTGGTCATGCGCGGATCGTCGATGACCTTCTGGAACCCTCCTTTGGCCATAGCAGCAAAACCGGACACAGCCTTGGGGTAACGCAGCAATTTTTTGGGCGTGAAGACCACCAACGGCTTGCGGAATCCAAACTTGACTTGGCGGCGCAAGAGGTGGAAATAGTTCGCGGGCTCAGTGATGTTGCAGACGAAGAAGTTGTCTCCGCTGCCGAGCTGCAAAAACCGCTCCATGCGGCCCGAACTGTGCTCCGAACCCATTCCTTCGTAACCATGTGGCAGCAAAAGGGTGAGGCCATTCATGGTCCGCCACTTGTCCTCGGCCGCACTCAAAAATTGGTCAAACAGGATCTGCGCCCCGTTGTTGAAATCGCCGAATTGCGCCTCCCAAATGGTCAGGCCGTTGGGCGTGGCAAACGCGTATCCGTAGTCAAATCCAGAGACCGCATACTCACTCAAAAGCGAGTTGAAGATGGTCAGCTTGGCTTGTTTCTTATCCAGCAGGTTCAGCGGAATCACCTCCTCCTCGCTGTCCTCGGTTTTCACCACCGCGTGGCGGTGAGAGAACGTACCCCGCTCGACATCTTGTCCGCTGATCCGAACGGAGTGGCCTTCCACCAAAAGCGTGGCGTATGCCAACAATTCACCCAGTGCCCAATCCAATCGGTCCTCCTCGATCATCTTCAACCGGTCCCGCATGAGGCGCTGGACCTTGCGGTAAAACTTCTTGCCTTCGGGCAAGGTCGACATGGCCACAGCCAACGACTTGAGCTTCTTCTCGGCGACGGCGGTTTTAGGCGTGCTCGTCAAGGCCGCCTCGTCAGCCGCGCTGTATGACGCCCAGAGGTCACCCAAGAAATCCTCGACGCTCGCCATCTCGCGTTTCTGCGCTTTTTCGAACGCCTCTTCCATGCGGGATTGCAAATCAGTACGCACCCGCTCCACTTCTCCTTGCTTCATGCTGCCGTCGGCCACGAGCCGGTCGGTGTACAGCTTGAACGGATTGTCGTGTTTGGCAATGGCCTTGTACAACTGCGGCTGTGTGAACATGGGTTCGTCGCCTTCGTTGTGGCCGTATTTGCGGTACCCCAACAAGTCGATGTAGACGTCCTGGTTCCACCGCTGGCGGTAGGCCAAGGCGATGCGCATGACCTGAACCACGGCTTCCGCCTCGTCCGCATTGACGTGGAATACGAGCGACTGGGTCACCTTGCCGACATCCGTGCAGTAAATCGAGCTCCGTCCGTCCAAGTAGTTCGTCGTGAAGCCTACCTGGTTGTTGACTACGATGTGAACAGTTCCTCCCGTGCGGTAGCCGTCGAGCTGGGCCATCTGCGCCACCTCGTACACGACGCCTTGGCCAGAAATGGCCGCATCCCCGTGGATGAGGATCGGCAGGACCGCCGATTCTTCACCACCCAGAGCATCTATGCGTGCCCGCGATAACCCTTCCACCACCGGCCCAACGGCTTCGAGGTGGGACGGGTTGGGTGCCAACGATATGGTCACTTCCTCTCCGGTATCCGCCTTCACCGTGCGCGAGTAGCCGAGGTGGTACTTGACGTCACCATCGAATTCGCCTTCTTCGTCGTATGCCTTTCCTTCGAATTCGCAGAAAATCTCTTCGTAAGGCTTACCGAGGATGTGCGCCAACGTCGACAAACGACCGCGATGGGCCATGCCGATGAACACTTCCTTCACGCCTTGCTTGGTACCTTCCTCTACCGCGGCATCCAATGCCGCAATCAACGTCTCACCGCCCTCGAGGGAAAAACGCTTCTGGCCGACAAATTTTTTCTGGAGGAACTCTTCGAACAAGGTAGCCTGCGCGAGTTTCTTCAAAATCTGAACCCTGTCTTCTACGCCGATGCGCGGGCGGTTGGCGAGCTCAATGTGCTCGCGCACCCAGGCCTGGAGCTCCACGTCCTGAATGGACATGTATTCGATGCCGATGGCGTGGCAATACGTCAGCTCCAAGTGGTCGACAATCTCCTTCAGCGTCGAAGGCCCGATGCCCACCTCCGTTCCCGCCTGAAAAACCGTATCAAGGTCCGCCGCCGACAGGCCGAAATTCCCCAAGCTCAAATCCGGGCTGTACACGCGACGCGCTCGCACCGGATTGGTCTTCGTGAAGAAGTGGCCCCGGACGCGGTACGCGTGAATCAGGTTGATGACCTGAAATTCCTTGAGGGTCTGAGGGGACGCTGCATCCTCGCCATAAGAGGCGGTCGCCAAATCAAAGCCCTTAAAAAAAAGCCGCCAACTCGCGTCAACGGAATTGGGGTTTGAACGGTACTGCTGGTACAGAGATTCAATCGCTTGCGGCTCAGCTTGGCTGATGAAATCTAAAGGGTCCATGCGGACTATACGAAGGTTAGTCGAACAAAGATACACCGAGCCCATCAGAAGGAGAAGGATTAACGAAGGAAGCTACCACCTATCATGTTGCCGAGTCTACCGCGCCGAAGGTCCAACGCAGCCATACCTTCTGCGCCGCGCGCTCAAGGGACAATTCCGCCAACTTGGCCGCGGCTTGAGGCCGCTCGTTCCAATCCATCACCTCGCGGATGACCGCCTCCCCCAGATCCAAGCGATAGAAACATGCGAACAAACCGGTCGGATTTCGGTCCATGCCCCAGTTGATTTCATCTTCCAACAACTGCAGCAGGGAAATTCGCACCTCTGCTACGCGTTCCGCATCCCACTGAAAATCCTTGACAAGCTGCTGCTGGACCGCTTGCTTGAACGCTTCGACGGAGCGGCCCTCAGGCAGGTTGCGGCCGTCCAGCCAGTGCGTCAACGCGGTTTCGTTTTCCACCTTTACGACGTTCGCTGGGTCACCATACCACCGAGGAACTGGAACCACTCGAGGTGGCTGCCTTCCAACCCCAATGCTTCGGCACTCGCCATCGCTTTGGCCACGTGGGCGTGCATCAGATCGCGCGCTGCATCGGCTGCACCGGCAGCGGTCATCGCTGCGCGAACGGCCTCAATTTTCGCCGGGGCGTCGTGCCGTTGCCCGTCCCATTTAGCAAGGACCTCCTGGGCAGCCATCCCACCGTTTTCCTGGGTGTACAGGCGCAAGAAGGTTTTTTTGTCGGCGAGGATGTCGCCACCGAGTAGCTTCCCCACTTGCTCATCGCCGAACGCATCCAACAGGTCATCCTGCATCTGGAACGCGAGGCCCAATTCTTCGCCAAGCGCGTACCACAACTGCACACGCTCCTCCGATGCTCCAGCGGCAATCGCTCCCAGCGCCAAAGACGCAGCGACCAACACCGATGTCTTGAGGCGAATCATTTCCATGTACTCCGCAACCGTGACATCGTTTCGCGTTTCAAACGCCATGTCGCTTTGCTGGCCCAAGCACACTTCGAGCGCCGTTTGGTTGAACAACCGCAGCGCCTTGGGCAGCGCTTCCGCTGACAATTGCGCGAACGCGATGTGCGCCAACGTGTACATCGCGTCACCCGAGAGAATGGCGGCGTTCTCGTCCCACTTGATGTGCACAGTCTCCTTTCCACGGCGCAGCGGCGCGGCATCCATGATGTCGTCGTGCATCAAGGTGAAGTTGTGGAACAACTCCACGCCCATCGCAGCCGGGAATGCCACTTCACACGACGTGCCTTCGGCCTCCGCTGCCGACAGTGCTAGTACGGCGCGCAGGCGTTTTCCCCCCAATCGCATAAGGTAATGAACCGGCGCATACAAGCCGTCGCCCGCCGATTCGGGCCACTGCTTCAGAAAAGCTTCGATGGCCGCATCGGCCTGGTCCTTGAGTCGGGTGAGGTTGGGATGCGTCATTTTCTGGAACTACCGCGGCCGCGCTTCAATTGTTCCAACAGGTAATCACCGTATCCGGATTTTTGCAGGGGGCGCGCGACCTTTTCGAGGGTGGCATCGTCGATGTACCCCATGCGCCAGGCGATTTCTTCGATGCAGCCAATCTTCAATCCCTGCCGCTCTTCGATGACCTGGACGTATTGCGATGCTTGCATGAGCGCATGGTGCGTGCCGGTATCAAGCCACGCCATGCCACGGTCCATCTTCGACACGAAGAGCTTGCCCGCTTCGAGGTAGGCCTTGTTCACGTCTGTGATTTCGTATTCCCCACGGGCACTCGGCTCGAGGTTTGCTGCGATTCCTACAACGTCGTTGTCGTAGAAATAAAGGCCCGGTACAGCGTAATTGGAAGGCGGGTTGACCGGTTTCTCAACAATTTTCACCGCCTTGTCATTCTCATCAAACGTCACCACGCCATACCGCTCGGGATCATTGACGTAGTAGGCATACACAATGGCGCCATCCGGATCGGTGTTGGCGCGCAACTGCCGGCCAAAACTCGGACCGTAGAAGATGTTGTCCCCTAGCACCAACGCCACCTTATCATCACCGATGAAATCCGCACCAATGACGAATGCTTGGGCCAGCCCGTTGGGCTCCGGCTGCTCGGCATATTGAATCTGGCACCCGATGTCCGAACCGTCACCCAGCAGGCGCTGAAAACCCGGCAAGTCGGTCGGTGTACTGATGATCAACACCTCGCGAATACCACTCAGCATCAAAGTAGAGAGCGGGTAGTAGATCATCGGCTTGTCATAAACCGGCATGAGCTGCTTCGAAACAGCTTTGGTCAGCGGCCACAACCGGGTGCCCGATCCTCCTGCTAAAATGATGCCTTTCATGGTGTCTATAGCTTACGTGTTTTGATCGCGCTGGCGCTTCAATGCTTCATGCTGCTCATCGCCTTTGCCCGGGGAAAGGCCTTGTTGGATTTCCAACTCTTCCAGCTCGATGTCTTCTTCCTCATCCAACAGGGAGAAAAATGGCTCTGAGAACGACCGAGTGGTCAGGGCTTTTTCGAACTCCAGCAGCAAGGAGGGGAGCAGCAGCAAATTCGTGCTCATCGCTACAGCCAAGGTAATGGAAACCAAAAGGCCCAAAAAACGCGTCCCTTCAAAATTTGAGATTGCGAACATCATGAATCCAAAGAACAAGACGATGGATGTGTACATCATGCTGACACCCGTCTCCTTGAGCGCCAAGAGGACCGCCTCCCGGATGTTCCAGCTTTTCATGTTGAGTTCTTGACGGTATTTGGCCAAGAAGTGAATGGTGTCATCCACCGAAATGCCAAACGCAATGCTGAACACCAGCACCGTGGAAGGCTTGATGGCAATGCCAAACCAACCCATCACCCCGGCCGTGAAAAGCAGCGGGAATAAATTGGGCACCAAGGCGATGGCCACCATCCGGGAAGACTTGAACAGACTCGCCATCATCAATGCAATGACGCAGATGGCCAAGGCAATGGAAATGCCCAGGTTGGTGACCATGTACGTGGTTCCCTCCAAGAAGGTCACGCTTGTGCCCGTCATGATGAGGCCATACCTCTCGGGAGGGAAAATGGAGTCGACCCGCGGGCGGACCTCATTCAATAATTCCCGCATTTCGAGGGTGCCGACATCGGCCATTTGCACGCTCACGCGCGTCACGGCCCGCGTTGAATCAAAAAAGCTTCCGGTCACCCCTTCGGCCATTTCCGAACCTTCAGCCGCGGTTGCAGACCCCCGAAGCCAAGGGCCAAATTGGGTCTTTTCCATCCCGGTCCGCGGGAGTCGGTAGTTTCTCGGGTGGCCGTTTTTGAATGCTTGGAATGCAAACTTCGTCGCATCGGCCGCACTCACCGAGCGGCTGAACTCGGGGTAATCTTCCAAAACGTTTTGCAAGCGGTCCAAGCGCTTCAGCAAGTTGTTGTTGGTGGCACCCCCGGGGCGACGGGTGTCCACCATGATTTCGAACGGCATGGACCCTCCAAATTGAGCTTCCACCCACTTCAAATCCTGGATCACCCGGTCGCGGTCGGGGATGTCGTCCACGATGTTGCCCGTGGTCTGCATTTGCACGATGCCCGAAAAGCTGAATAGCAAAACCAGGGCTGCACCGATGTAGATTTTGGCGCGGTGGCCTTCCACCAAGTGCACCAGCTTGTTCACAACGGTGAACATCCAGCGCCGGTCCAGGTGCCGGGTGTGTTCGGTCTTCGGTGCCGGCAACCCCGCCATCAACGCCGGTATGACGACGATGGAAATCACGAACATGCCGAGAATGTTCAGGGCAGTGACGACCCCGAATTGCTTCAGCATCTGGCTGTGGGTGAAAATGAACGTGGCAAACCCGAGGGCCGTGGTGAAATTGGTCAGCAACGTGGCATTGCCCACCTTGACAACCATCCGCTGCAAGGCCATTGCCTTGATGCCATGCCGCTTGTACTCCGCGTGGTATTTGTTGACTAGGTAAATGCAATTCGGCACCCCAATCACAATCATCAGTGGTGGAATCAAACTGGTCATGAGGTTCAACTCGTAATCCAACAACACCAAGCTTCCGATTGACCAGACCACACCGATGCCCACCACCACCATGCTCACCCCCATCACAATGAGGTTCCGGAAAAACAAGAAAAGCAGGAGCGCCGTTACGGCGAATGCCGCGCCAATGAAGTACCCAATTTCCTCTTTGACCTTGTTGGTCATTTCCACCCGGATGAAAGGCAGTCCGCTCAAGTACAATGGAATCCCATGCGCCTCACTCCACTCGTCGGTCAGGGCCGTCACGTCCTCCACCAGGGTTCCGCGGTGCTTTGAATCGAACAACTCCGGGTTCATGAACACGGTCATCAACGTCGCATCGCGCCGCTCGTTGTACAGCAATCCCTCGTAGAAGGGCAGTTCGAACAGCCGTTCAAAAAACACCGAAGATTGCTCATCTGTCAGCCCAGAATGCCAGATTGAATCGGGCAACAACGGCCGAAGCAAAAAACGCCGATCGGCCGTGTCTCGAACGACATCAAACGCCGCCGTCATGCAAAACACACTGTCAATCAATGGCACCAGAACCGGGTTGTCCACGCCGTCATCGGTGGTGTCCCGCACCACCTCCATGGTTCGAATGGAATGCGCCAACCCATCCCAAGCCGCCAGGGCCTCGGCGGACTGGAGCGGGGGCAATTCGCTTCCAATGACCATGACGTTACCCTCCGTTCCAAACACCGATTTGAATTCCTCGTAAGCAATGGCGGTGGAATCCGTCGCGGGCAACAACCCCCCAAACTGATACTGGAGCCGGACGTTGGGAATGTGCGACCCCATGAACAGGGTGCCGACCCCCAACAGGAGCAGCCAGAGAAACCGCTGGCGGATTAAGACTCCGGCGATTTTATTCCACATCCGAATGGGGGTTGGGGCGTTGGTTCAAAACGTGTAGGTCACAAGCGGTTCTTCGTCCGCGTTTTCGAGGCTACAAAGTAAAGGATAAAAGCCTCGTCAATTCAGGTGCCCGCGTGCCCGGCAACCGTTACCTTTGCGGTATGGAATCTTATGACGTCATCGTTATTGGCAGCGGCCCCGGAGGCTATGTAGCAGCCATCCGCGCAGCGCAGTTAGGCAAGAAGACTGCGTTGGTCGAGAAGTACAATTCCCTCGGAGGAACCTGCTTGAATGTGGGGTGCATTCCATCCAAGGCATTGCTAGATAGCTCCGAGCACTTCCACCAAGCCTCACATCAATTCGAGACCCACGGCATTTCAACCGGAGGGTTGAAATTGGATTTCAATCGCATGATCGCCCGCAAAGGAGAGGTGGTCGAGCAAACGGTGGGCGGCATCGATTTCTTGATGAAAAAGAACGGCATTACGGTGCACCACGGATTGGGCAGCTTCAAAGATGCGCACACCATCGAAGTGAAGCCTGCCAAAGGCAAAAAAGAGGTAATCAAAGGGGAGCACATCATCATTGCAACGGGGTCTAAGCCCGCGTCCCTCCCGTTCATCACCATTGATAAAAAACGCATCATCACCTCCACCGAAGCCCTGAGCCTCGAGTCGCTGCCCAAAAGCATGGTGGTCATCGGCGGCGGCGTCATAGGATTGGAGATGGGGAGCGTCTACGCACGACTCGGAACCGAGGTCCACGTAGTCGAATACCAAGATGCCATCATCCCGACTATGGACCGCGCGATGGGCAAGGAATTGATGCGCAGCATGAAAAAGCTGGGGGTCAAGTTCCACTTGCAGCACGGCGTGAAGGAAGTCAAGGCCACGGCCAAACAGGTCACGGTCAAAGCCGATGACAAGAATGGCAAAGAAGTCACCTGGAAAGCAGATTACTGCCTGGTTTCGGTGGGGCGCAAGCCTTATACCGAAGGCCTCAACCTCGAAGCCGCCGGACTGCAAACCGATGACCGCGGACGCATCGTGGTGAACGACCAAATGCAAACCGCAGTCGGTCACATCTACGCCATCGGCGATGTGGTGCGCGGCGCCATGCTCGCCCACAAAGCGGAAGAGGAGGGCGTGGTCGCGGCCGAGGTCATTGCCGGGCAGCATCCACACATCGATTACAACCTCATTCCCAACGTGGTGTACACGTGGCCGGAAGTCGCCGGCGTCGGACAAACCGAAGAGCAATTGAAAGCCGACGGTGTCCCTTACAAATCCGGTTCGTTCCCCTTCAAAGCAAGCGGCCGTGCACGTGCCTCCATGGACACCGACGGTTCAATCAAGGTGTTGGCGCATGCCGAAACCGATGAAATCCTCGGCATCCACATGTGCGGTCCCCGCGCTGCTGATATGATTGCTGAAGCCGTCGTGGCCATGGAATTCCGAGCCACTGCCGAAGACATCAGCCGCATGTCTCACGCCCACCCTACGTTCACTGAAGCCATCAAGGAAGCCGCCCTCGCGGCCACCGGTGACCGCGCATTGCACGTCTAATTCCCGCATCCCTCATGGCAGCACCTGCACTGCGTATCCTTCCGAATTTGAAGCCCATCTTCGAACGGGAAACGCATGCAAGCCTCTACTTCGATGCGCACGCGAGCGGCACCTGCTACCTCGCCATCGGTGCGCGGCGCTCGTTCACCTGGGACGGCACCGATCACGGTAGCCTTAGCGCCCTCCAAGCTTTCTTGCATCCAAAAGGAGCCGGGACCTGGGCATTCGGCTGGTTGGGGTACGATCTCAAAAACGGCATCGAACGCCTCGATTCGCAACGGCCCGACGCCATCGGTTTGCCGACCCTGCACTGGGTCGAACCGCGTCTGGTCATCGCTTGGGGTGGGGACAAAACGGGGTGCGAAATCGCCTCCGGCCACAACGAACAAGATGCAGCGGACACCCTACAATTCGTGCAAACAGCTTGTGATGCCGCTACTGAGGCGCTGCCGCCAGGACCGGGCATCCCGCTCAAACCGCGATGGGATG
>DJYV01000107.1 GCA_002448555.1 Flavobacteriales bacterium UBA6969 | reverse complement strand
AGCCGTTGCTTCTGCATTGTGCGCTTCGCTCCTCCTCATCAATTGCCAAACTCCTTCCTCCCCGATGCACCGCACCATGGACTACCCTCAGACCCGCACCGAAAACGTCAAAGACACCCTGTGGGGCATTGAGGTCGCGGACCCGTATCGGTGGTTGGAAGACGACCGCTCCGAAGAAACCATGGCTTGGGTGGATGAACAAATCGAGTGCACCCAAGGCTACTTGAATAGCTTGGACTGGCGCCAACCGCTGCGCGATCGTTTTGAAACGCTCTTCAACTATGAAAAAATCGGGATGCCACGGAAAATCGGCGACCGGTACTTCCTGTCGAAGAATGATGGACTGCAAAACCAAAGCGTTTGGTATGTGCGCGAAACACTGGACGGCGAGGACAAGCTCTTTCTCGACCCGAATGCATTGAGCGAAGACGGTACCGTTACCGCATCCCTCGGGAGCGCGAGCGACGATAACCGCTACATCGCTGTGATTCAGAACGAAGCGGGATCCGACTGGCAGGAAATTCATGTGTATGACTTGGGCACGGGCACGCCCCAAGGGGATGTCCTGCGCTGGGTAAAATTCTCCGGCACGAGCTGGGTGGGCAACGGGTTTTACTACAGCCGCTATCCGGTACCGGAGGGCAGTGAACTGAGTGCCGAGAACACCTTCCACAGCGTTTACTACCACGAAGTTGGGACGGACCAGTCCGAGGACCGCCTAGTCTACCGCAATGAGAACGAACCCAACCGGTACCACTTCGCCTACGCCACCGAAGACAAGAAATACCTCATACTCAATTCCTCCACCGGAACCGATGGCAACAGCTTGGACTTTTTGGACCTCAGCAACCCCAACGCCAGCTGGCAATCGCTGATCCCCGGGTTCAACACCCGCAGCTCCGTGATTGACCACCACAACGGGCGATTCCTGGTGGTGACCGATACCGACGCCCCTACGTATCGATTGGCTGGAATTTCCGCGTCGAACACCTCCGATTGGGTGGATGTAATCCCTGCCTCTGAGCACCTGCTTGAAGGCGTGCGAAGCACCGGTGGCCAACTCTTCGCGACGTACCTGAAGAATGCCTGCAACGCCGTCGTACGGATGGACATTGACGGCTCGAACCCACGCGAAATTGCACTGCCCAATGCCGCGGGAACAGCTGGCGGATTCGGCGGTAAAACCGACGCGACTGAGACGTTTTACGCCTTCACCTCATTTACCTATCCCACATCCATTTACCGCTACGATATGGCCACGGGGGAAAGCAAGCTGTTTGCTGCACCTGAAGTTGATTTTAACCCCGAAGACTTCGAATCAAAGCAGGTCTGGTACGAATCCAAGGACGGCACCCCGGTGCCGATGTTCATCGTCCACAAAAAAGGACTCGTGCTCGATGGCAACCGACCAACATACCTCTATGCGTATGGCGGTTTTAACATCAGCTTGACCCCGAGTTTCAGCTCTTCCTTGCTGCTGCTCTTGGAAAACGACGGCGTTTATGCCATGCCCAACCTGCGCGGCGGTGGTGAATTTGGGGAAGAATGGCACGAAGCGGGCATGTTGCTCAAGAAGCAAAACGTTTTTGACGACTTCATAGCAGCAGGCGAATACCTCATCGATCAAGGCTACACACAATCGAATCGTCTGGCCATCGCCGGGGGATCGAACGGCGGTTTGTTGGTCGGTGCGACCATGACCCAGCGACCCGACCTCGCGGGCGTGGCGTTCCCCGCTGTTGGCGTGATGGACATGCTACGTTACCACCGATTCACCATCGGCTGGGGATGGATTCCGGAGTACGGATGTGCGGACAGTTCCAAGGCAGACTTCGAGAACCTCGCAGGGTACAGCCCGTACCACAACCTCGCCCCCGGAACGGCCTATCCCGCCACCATGGTAACGACGGCGGATCACGACGACCGAGTCGTTCCCGCGCACAGTTTCAAATTCGCCGCACGTCTGCAGGCCTGTCAAGCAGGCAATCGACCGGCGCTCATTCGCATCGAGAAAAATGCCGGGCACGGCGCTGGCAAGCCCACATCCAAAATCCTAGACGAGCAAGCCGATAAGTGGGCGTTCATGCTCGATGCCATGAACGTGCCCCTTCCAACTCCGTGAACTCCAATCCAACACCGGTGCGCATCGGGTTCGAAGACGAGCACCTCCTCGTTGCCTGGAAACCCCACGGCATATTGACTTCAGGCAATAGCGGAAGCACGTTTGTCCGAACCCTGAACCGCACGCGTACGGACCTGTCTCAAGGCGGTGTTTTGCCTTGCCACCGCCTCGACTTTGGCACGAGCGGCTGGCTGGTTTTTGGCAAGACTAAGCAAGCCGCACGAGCGGTGGGGTTGCTCTTCGAACAGCGCCGCGTGGCCAAGCGGTATGTCGCCTTGGTGCTCGGGGAAGTTCCGCAATCGATGGCCCTAATGTGGCCATTGGATGGGAAAACCGCTTGCACCCAGGTCGAACGGCTCACCGTCGGAAAGATGGCGGGTGCCGGGTCAGTGAGTTTAGTCCGTGCTGAGCCCGTCACCGGGCGGACCCACCAGATCCGGCGCCACCTGTTTGGCGGAGGGCACGGAATTGTCGGGGATGACCAGTACTGCGTCCCAGGAGAACGATACACCGGAAGTGGACTTTTTCTCTGTGCTTATGGCTTGGCCTTTGAGCACCCCATGAATGCCCATGTTCAAATCCAGGTTGAAGCCGAACCGTCCAAAAAATTCAGAAAGGTCCCCTTTGTACACCAATCCGAATTCGTCCAACGCTTCCGCCTATCTTCGCACGAATGATTGCGCGCTTCCTCCGTTCCAGTTACCGCATTCCGGGGTTCCTGTTTTTGAGCTTGGCCTATACCCTTAAGCTGGGAATCGTGCACATCATTCACGGTGCCGATCGCCATCGCATTCATCGCATCCTCATTGAATTCATCCACCGCGTGTACGCGCTCATGGGCATCCGGGTATTCGTGCAGGGGGAACTGCCCGAGGAACCATCGATTCTCATGGGCAACCACCGCAGCTACGTCGATGCCGTGATGATTCCGGCCAAGACGCCCGTGGTATTCGTAGGACGAGTTGAAAGCAAATCGTGGCCCATCATTGGCTGGGGTGCGACGCTGTTGGGAACCATTTGGGTCAACCGCAAAAGCAAAGAAAGCCGAAAGGAAACCCGCGAGTCCGTGAAGCAGAGGTTGCAGGACGGTTTTGGCATTGTGATCTTCCCGGAAGGGACCACCCACATGGGCCCCGATGTATTGGAATACCGCCCCTCGATGTTCTACATCAGTGCCGAAGGAGGTTTTCCCGTGACGCCCATTGCCATCGAGTACAAAGACCCCAACAT
>DJYV01000134.1 GCA_002448555.1 Flavobacteriales bacterium UBA6969 | reverse complement strand
CATTCAAGACGAATGGCAGCCCCTAGAGGCCGTTATGGTGGGCATCGGTGTAGGTATGGGTCCTGCCCCAAAACTCGCTGACACCTACGACCCCCAGTCCAGAAAACACGTTCAACAAGGCACGTATCCGCACGAATCGGATGTGACCCGTGAATTGGATGCGCTGGCTGCTGCAATTGTTGCGCACGGTGTTCAAGTCAAACGTCCAGAATCACTGGGATTCAACCAGGTTTTTGCGCGTGATATAGGCGTCGTCATTGATGGTGCCTTCGTCATGACGAGCATGGTCGAGGACCGCGCGCAAGAGCAAGCCGGCATCGACCGAATGCTCGAAGGGAATCCGGGCACAGTGCATCGCCCCCCAAGTGACGTACGATTGGAAGGCGGAGACATCATGCCCATGCCAGGAGAAATTTGGGTAGGGTGTGCAGACGACGATGACTTCAGCACCTACACAACGGCACGCACCAACCTCAAGGCAGCGCAATGGCTCGGTTCTTTGTTTCCGCACCGTAAAATCCGAACGTTCGAGCTGCAGAAATCAGACCGTGACCCCCAACGCAACGCCTTGCACCTCGACTGCTGCGTTGCTCCATTGGGCATGGGCCACCTGTTGGTGCACCCCGCGGGATTCAAGCGTGAAGAACAACTCCATGCCCTGCTTGACGGGTACAATCGTTCGAACGTGTGTGAGGTAACTGCCGAAGAAATGGAGTACATGCAGTGCAATGTGTTCAGCATCGCTCCGAATACCGTTACCTCCGACAAACGATTTGCCCGAACGAACGCCATCCTCAAGAATTGGGGGTACAATGTCATCGAAGTCGACCTGCGTGAAACCTCCAAAATGGGCGGGCTGCTTCGGTGCACGACCCTGCCGCTTCGAAGAACCCCGCTCACATGAATCAGTCCACATCATCCGTCTTCATGGTTCGGCCGCACTCCTTTCGCAAAAACGAGGAGACGGCCACCAACAATCATTACCAACGGGACATTGCACAAGCGTCCCCAAAGGAAATCATCGAACGGGCACAAGAAGAATTCGACGGCTTGGTGGCCCAGCTGACGGCTGCTGGAGTTGAGGTCGTCGTGTTCGACGAAGCCGAACCCCATGAGACACCAGACGCCTTGTTTCCCAACAATTGGATCTCAACGCACGCTGACGGAACCATCGCCTTGTACCCCATGTTCGCTCCCAACCGGAGGGCCGAGCGTCGAGAAGACGTTTCTTTGGTGCTCGAACATCAATTTGGTTTCGACGTGCGGCAAATCATCGATTTCACCGAATTCGAATCCCACAATAAATTCTTGGAGGGGACAGGGAGCATTGTGCTCGACCGAATCAACCGAAAGGCGTACGCCGCGTTGAGTGACCGCACGGACGCGAGGGCGCTGGAACACTTCTGCGACCAATTGGATTTCGAACCTATGGCCTTTCAAGCGTTCCAGACCGTTGATAATCAACGTCTTCCCATCTACCACACCAACGTCATGATGAGCATTGGAAGCGGCTATGCCTTGGTGTGCCTCGCTTGCATTGACTCCGACGAAGAGCGGAAAAAAGTGGTAGATGCCATCGCTCAGGACGGGCTCGAACTCATCGCGATTACCGAAGAGCAGGTGAACCAATTCGCCGGAAACATGCTCGAGCTGACTGGGTACGAGGGTCCCGTTCTGGTTATGAGCGCCAGTGCCCATGAATCGCTTGCGCCCGGACAGATTGAAAAACTCCAGCAGCACACCACATTGCTTCATGCCCCCCTGCCCACCATCGAAACGTGCGGCGGAGGAAGTGCCCGGTGCATGATCGCAGAAATCCATTTACCCAAGCAAAACGCCTAAACCATGGATGCATTGGACCAGCGCCTCGCGCAATCGGCCGTAACCGCATGCGAAGCTTGTTTCGGAGTGAAGATCACGCCTGAACAGATTCAGCTTCAGCAGACCCGCAAAGAATTTGACGGCGACCGCACCGTGGTGGTGTTCCCGCTAACCCGCCATTCCAAGGCCTCGCCCGAAGCAACGGGCACAGCACTGGGCGAATGGTTGGTAGCCAACGATGAACTCGTTGCGGCGTACCAAGTCGTCAAGGGATTCTTGAACCTCACCATCGTTCCAACTTACTGGACAGAACAGCTGTTGCAGATCCACACACTCGACGCGTATGGCATCCAAGCCGAAGGCAGCAAATCCAAAGTGATGGTGGAGTACTCCTCCCCCAACACCAACAAGCCACTGCACTTGGGGCACTTGCGCAACAATTTCCTCGGGTACAGCGTCTCACGCATCCTGGAAGCAGCGGGACACGAGGTCATCAAGGTCCAAATCATCAACGACCGAGGCATCCACATCTGCAAATCCATGGTCGCTTGGCAAAAATTCGGCAACGGAGAAACCCCCGACTCTTCCGGGTTGAAGGGCGATAAGCTGGTGGGGAAATACTACGTGGCCTTCGACCGCGCTTTCAAAGAAGAGGTAGCGAATCTCATGGCCGGAGGCATAGCCGAGGATAAGGCCCAAAAGCAAGCGCCGATTCTGCTCGAAGCACAAGCCATGCTCCACCGCTGGGAACAAGGCGAGGCCGAAGTGGTCGAGCTGTGGAGAACCATGAACAATTGGGTCTACGACGGCTTTGGTAAAACGTACACCGAGATGGGCGTCGATTTTGACAAACTCTACTATGAATCGGACACCTACTTACTCGGAAAGGACCAAGTGGCCGCTGGTTTGGAGTCTGGCGTGTTTTTCAAAAAGGACGATGGCAGCATTTGGATCGACCTCAGCGACGAGGGTTTGGACGAAAAACTGCTCCTGCGCAAGGACGGAACCGCTGTCTACATGACGCAGGACATCGGAACCGCCATCCTCCGCTACAGCGACTTCCCCGGCTTGGAACGCCAAGTCTACACGGTAGGAAACGAACAGGAATACCATTTCAAGGTCCTCTTTACCATTTTGAAGAAGCTCGGCGTGGATGGTGCCGAAAAAAACCATCACCTCAGCTATGGGATGGTTGAACTCCCGGAAGGCAAAATGAAATCCCGAGAAGGGACCGTTGTGGATGCCGACGACCTGCTGGAGGAAATGGCAGGAACAGCCCGTGACATGGCTACCGAATTAGGTAAAATCAATGATTTAAGCGAGGCTGAAAAAGACACCTTGTTTAAGCAAGTGGGCTACGGAGCCCTGAAATATTTCTTGCTCAAGGTCTCCCCCTCCAAGTCCATGATGTTTGATCCCAAGGCTTCGGTCGATTTCATTGGAAACACGGCGCCCTTTATCCAATTCAATTACGTACGAGCGGCGAGCATGCTGGCCAAATGTACCGACGCCGGCCACAACACGGACATCTCGACCATCGATGCAGCCGTATGGGATACAGACGAACTGCGCCTGATTCAACAGGCCTTGATGTGGCCTGCAACGGTGGAATTAGCCGCGGCGCACTACGACCCGAGTCTGGTGGCCAACCACGCTTACGATTTGACCAAAGCGTTCTCGCGTTGGTACCAAGACCACCCGGTACTCGGGGAGGAAAATGTTTCGGTGCGGGATGCCCGAATTGTACTTACGCAATGCGTTGCCCACCAAATCAAAACCGCAATGGGACTGCTCGGCATTGAAATGCCGAAGCGCATGTAAGTTCAGCTTCGTGACGGAAGCGGACGGAACAATTTTTCAGCCGATGCCTCAACAACGAGGGCCCGGGCTTCGCCCGGTACATCGACGGACACATCAATTGAGGTGGAAGCGTCGTTCGCTTCGTGAACAGGTGACCCGACCTGGCCTTCCTTGGATTCAAAGAAAAGCACGAGCCGTCCAGCCATGCCTTGAGGGAGTTCAATGCGGATGTGCAACCGTCCATCATCCAACCAATTCATGGTCACCGCATCGATGGCCTGGCGCGTGGCCAAGTCCACCCCTTTGCGCATCTGTCGCGCCATGCGTTTCAAGATGACATAGGCGGCAACCAAGGCCAATGTGACCAGCAAGGCAGTCGCACCGGTCTCCAACATCGAAAGGACGCGTTCACCATTCATACCACAGGAATTAAAGCGAGATGATGCCCGGAATCTTCGCAGCGGCTTCGTAGCGAATGAAGACCTCTTCGGCTGAATTCACCTGATCAGCGATGGTGAACGCCGTATACCGCCCGTTGCGGGAAGCGCGGGAACTGAACGTTGCTGCATCCGAGAAAATCGCCTTCAATGCCGCCTCGCCCTCCTCATCCGAAGAGACGATAAATTTGAACGAGAATTCGCAGGGCCAGGTGTGGGTATCATCCAATTGCTTGCGCAATCGCTCGCGCTTGGCGGCTTCCGTTTCGTTTTGACTCATTTCAATCTCGTGCTTCGTAGGCCACAAAAATACAGCACACCGGTCTCTCCATTGCTCGGTACAGCCAACCTTAAAAAACGACAAGAAGGGACCGCATCGGAATGCAGCCCCCTCCCTAGGAATCAGTCTTGCCAGACTCGAATTCGCTATTTAGTCGTTTTAGGCCGTGATTACTCGCAGACCTGTCCGTAGTACTGGAAGAACTCCAGCAAGTCACCAACGTTGACGAGACCGTCGTCGTTGATGTCACCCGGACAAGGATCTGGGTAATCGCAACCACCTGGGTAGTTTGCATTCGGGTCGTAGTCGTATCCTTCCGGATCCATACAACCTACAATTACACACGATCCATCATCAATGGTCGCAATCGGATTGTAGTTGGCTGAAGCCATGTCCGTACAACCGGTGTATTCACATGAACCATCGTCGATGATAGCTGCTGGATCGTAGTTCTCAGCGTCCATGTAAGTACATCCTGTAGCGTATACCGCCGTGATGTTTTGTTCAATCGTTGTTGAATTGCCACACGCGTCCGTGAAGACCATCGTGCGGTTCAATTCGTATCCTGTCAAGCTATTGCCGACCCATACGTCCGTTGAAGTGTACGTCCAGTCGCTGCATGCATCGGAGACTTCAACGCCTTCGAAATCATCCAATTCACTGGTAGCGACGTTGTCGAGAACAACGTTTGCTTCGAAGGTCACCACCGGAGCAGTGGTGTCTTCCAACGTGATGGTCTGTGTCGCAGAGCTTGCGTTTCCGCAACCGTCAGTCACCGTCCACGTACGCGTAATCACGTTGTCCGCGAGGCAAGAGCCTTCACTCGAACCACATGTGTTAATGTCTTCTCCATTCAGATCCAACTCTGTGAACTCTACATCACCACTAGTAAACTGGAACTTCACTGAACGTGCGAAGGATACCCCAGAAACTGTTTTGACGTTGAGACCTAAACTCAACGGCTCAGCAGGTCCAAAGAACCAGTTGCCATTGGCTGTTGTTTTCGCAACTCGGAAGTTCACACCTCCCTCGGGCAAAGAGCTTACGTTTATGGATAACGTCTGAGCCTCATTGCTGTTCGGATCATCCGGCGTGGTTGCCGTGAGTACGTATTGCCAAGTGCTATTTGGTCCTTCTGCAAAGACATCACAAGTTTCGATTACACCAGGTTCAATACCTGACGTACTAACCGCGTCCGAATATGTGACGGAAATGTCCGCGCTGCATACATCAGCGGCGTCCATAACGTCACCCGTCAAGGCGAGGTCGTTCACGTCACTATCGCATTCAACCGTTACATCCATTGGAGCGGTGAATGTTGGAGCAATCTGATCGTTGAAGGTCACATCAAAAGAGACAGATGATGTGTTACCGCAAGCGTCGGTTGCCGTGTACGTTCGGGTGAATGATTCTTCACCTGAGCAGCTCACGCCCGTCACTTCGTCAACGAAGGTGACCTCAACACTTGAGCAGTTATCCGTCGCCGTAGGAGCGGCTGGCATTTCATCGCCGCACTGCAATTCAACAGCCGCAGCAACTTCACTCAGCACAGGCGCTACATCGTCGAAGACCGAGATGGTCTGCGTCGCTGTTGCGCTGTTTCCGCAACCGTCTGTGAAGGTGTACTCGCGCACCACTTCGAAACATCCGGACATGCCGTCTGCCGTGCTCGATGTTTCAGTCCAAGAAACAGCCACCGCTGCGCTGCAGTTGTCGCTGAACTCGACTGCGCCATATTCCATGGATTCATCGTAGTCGGCGCAAGCAACCGTTGCATCTTCGACGCTACCCATTGGTGCTTCATCATCTGCAAATGTCATGACTTGCGTCGCAAACGCTGTGTTGCCACACGCATCCGTTGCTGTGAACGTTCGAACGATTTCATTCAGTCCCGTGCACGTCATGTCGCCTTCCACATCTTCAAACGTCACCGTTACCGCAGAACATGCATCGGCCGCTGTGGCTTCTGCAACCGGCAGGGCATCGCCGCACGCCAACGTCACACCATCGGGTACGCTCGTGAAGTACGGAGCATTCTGGTCAACCAACGTGATGAGCTGATCCTTCGATGTCGTGTTGCCACACGCATCAGTAGCCGTCCACGTACGAATGATCAGGTCATTTTCGAAGCACGCATTGTCGGAAGTCGCAAGTGCGTCAGTGTAAGCCACTGTCACTTCGTTGCTGCACGCATCCGCTGCGTCCGTTACGTTTCCAGTCAATGCCAAGTCCAGCGCGTCATCAGTGCACGCGATTGTCGCGTCCGCTGGCGTGGTAAACTCAGGGCCTGTCGTATCGACGACATTCACCGTCTGAACTACAGATAAGGTGTTGCCGGTGTTATCGAGCGCTGTCCAAGTGCGCGTGATGGTCCAAGAACCTTCACAGTCTCCAGCTTCCACTTCGTCCGAGTAAGACACCTCGAGCACGTCGTCGCAGTTGTCGCTGAACTCCGGCTCACGGATGTCTGTAGCGGCCTCCTCACATGTGGTGGTGTAGGATTCCTCCATCGATACGAGCTCAGGCGCAAACGTGTCATACAAGCATGTTGCTTCACATGATTCGCCTTCTGCAGCGTAGAAGCATGAACCGTCATCCTGCAGGCTTTCCTCGTCATAGTTGCAGGCCATTGGATCGGTACATCCGCAGTACTCACTGCCGAACGAGAGCGTCAAGTACAACGTGTTGCCCGCGGACAATCCCTCAGGGAATACTTGAACGTACAACTGACCGTGGATGGTTCCAGGCGTGGTCAACTGAGCAACCATCACCCGGTTGTCGTCACCTGCTACGCCGTATTGGCCCATCACATCCGCGTTCATGTACCAACCGCTACCGACCACATCGTCGATTACAATGTCACCGCCATTTTCAAAGGCTGCAACCCAAGCGGGGTCATTGCCATCAGCCGTCGGTGGGAAACTCATTGCTTCAGCCGGCGTACCAGCTCCCAACGTCACGTACGAGTCGTACTGCAAGTCGGGGTAGAAGGCAAACATTTCAGATGGCGAAGGAAGTGCAGTACCGCCAACGTTCTGGTAAATCTGGCTTGAAGATGCCAAAACGATGGGGTTCATTTCGTTACCCAAGATTGCATTCACCACGTCCGTAGCACTTGGCGTCGTTACGAATACTTGGTACGTTGTTGACCCCTCAATACCGCTCTCCATCGCTTCGACTTCGATGCCGTATCCCTCAGTGCTGCTCATAACATTGGCACAGCTGCAGAACTCACAAAAATCAAATGATGGATACTCTGCACTATCGTCGTAGTTGCATGCGTCTGGATGGCCACACCCTTGAAGGATGTCACAAATCAAGTCGCCATTGGTATCCAAGCAATTTCCATCGCAATCGAATCCTTCCTCTGGGTACACACACGAACCGTCGTTGAAGTTGGGTTCGGGGTTCACATTTGGATTGAAGTTACACGCTGCCGCGTCGTTACAACCGATGCAGAACGGTGACACTTGACACATGTCTTCGTCATGCTCTGTTGCATTCGGATCGTACAAGCAGTTGCCCTCCGTGGTACAACCGTAGATTTCCAATTCATCGCATACACCGTCACCGTCTGTGTCGCTCAAGCAGTTGCCGTCGCAATCGTATGCGAATTCTGGGTAGTCACATCCATTGTTATAAACAGCGTCCGCATCATAATTACACGCAGATTCGTCTGTACATCCACACGGATTGGACAAGAATCCAAGAGTGAGATAAGTATCCTGAGAAGAATCACCGTTCGGGAAAATTTGGACATACAATTGTCCCTCCACTTGGCCAGTAGTTGTCAGTTGAGCCACGAGAACTCGTTGGTCATCGCCGGCGATACCATTACTGGCATTGCTCAATGTGAACCACGAGCCACCGAAGAAACTATCAATAATTAGGTCTTCACCAGATTCAAATTCACTCATCCAGTTGTCACTAGGAGCCTGTACAAACGTAATTGCACTCTCTGAACCTTGAGGAGCCTCTTCGATGCCAATGGTCAACCAGCTGTCGTACTCTAGGCTCGGTACCACTGAATAAAAAAGCGAGTTGATTGCATCTGGAGATATCGCACCAAATTCGTTTTGGTAGAATTCTGTTGTAGTAGTGAGCGAAGTCGGAATCTGAGAATCACCCGAAATTGCGCTCACAAAGTCGGTTGGGCTGTCTGTAGTTACGTACACTCGGTACGTATTCATTCCAGCTTCCAGTCCGTCAATTGAGCCGTCATGCGCGGTGACTAACTCTAATTCCAGGCCAAAGCCATTTTGTCCGCCTGTTCCACAAGAACAGTAATCACAAGTACCATCATCGTAAGATGCACTTTCATCGAAATTACAAGCGACACTATCCATACAACCCAACACCTCATTAACTGTGATGATTTGATCTGCGGATACACTATTGCCGCAAGCATCTGTTGCCGTCCAAGTCCGTGTGATGACCGTTATTTCAACATTGCTGTTATCTTGACTATCGCTGTAAGAAATCGTAACGTCATTGCAGTCGTCTTCCGCAGTCGGCTCCATGACCTCTATCTCATCGCCGGCCGTATACGTCACGTCAGCTGGGAATGAAGTGAAAACTGGAGCTTCATTATCCGTGACCATGATGGTCTGCGTGAACGTCGAAGCATTGCCACAATCATCAGTTGCAGTCCATGTGCGGAAGATGGTGTACGAGGTACCGCATGATCCCTCTTGGATTTCGTCCGAAGGATCTGTAATGGAAACGCTTCCACAATCGCTCGCTTCAACTGTTGCCATTGGAATCTCGTCGTAGCATGACAATTCAATGTTTGCAGGAGTTGAAGTGAACTCGGGTCCTTCCGTGTCAACGATCGTGAGGTACTGAACTGCCGTATCGGAATTATTGCATCCGTCGGTGACCGTCCATGTACGCATGACACTCGCAGTCGCCAAGCAAGATGAGTTGTCATCCGCCGTGAAGTCAGCGGCATCACCTTCTGTGTACGTTGCCGTACCATCCCACGTCAAAACAATGCTGTTGGATGTAGTTGCCACGGACACTTCTGAACCTGGGGCAATACCGTTGGTTCCCAATGTCACGCCCGCCAAGTTATCAATCGACAGATTGGAGATGGTGACGATGGCATAATCATATTCGTATGGGAATCCGTTCGTTCCGTCAACGAAGGCGTTGATGGATCCACCTGAGATGTCCACAGCGATTGCCCCGCGGTGATTGGATGGATTAGCCGACAAGTCATCGTAATCAATTTCCACGCCATCACCGATGGTTACACCTTGTGCCTCGAGGAATAGCGATTGGCCAAACGGACCTCCGAAGTCCTTACCCATCTCCACAAGAAAATCAGCCGTTACACCGTTCAAGTCAGCACCACCAGCCATTTCAACGTCCGTGTATTCCCATGTCAAGTCTTCAATCGCGCAGTTATCGAACGAATTCACGGGATACTCAGCGACTCCTGAACCAGGCGTCAAGTCAGTACCGCATTCAACTGTCAGGTCTTCTTGGGCTACTGCAACTGGTGCTTCAGTGTCCTCCAAGTTTACAACCTGTGTAGCTGTAGCTGTGTTACCCCATGCATCCACTGCAGTCCAGGTGCGCGTGAGTGTGTAGCCACAATCTGCAGCTTCCAACGATTCCTCTAAGGTTAAATCTACCTCAGCAATGCAGCCTTCATCGATAGCCACAGCCATCTCCGATGGGTGCGCATCAGCGCAGCTTTGTGTTATGTCAGCAGGCACATACGTGAAGATTGGAGCATCCGCATCGTCACTGGCGTAACCAAAGGGCAAGAATACCTGAATGGGGTTTTGCTGATCACCTTCTGGGAACATCTGAACGAAAAGTTGCCCGCTCATAATGCCGTTTGTTGTGAACTGTCCTACCAGAACTTTATTGTCGTCACCTGCCAAACCATTTGTGTAAATACCTGCATTTTCATCCCAGGTCACGAACCAGCCGTCTCCAAAATCGCCCTCGAGTACGATATCATTCCCATTTTGGAACTCGTTCTGCCAATTTGTAAGTGATGGAACTACCGCAACCGAAGATTCTGTTGAACCATAGACAGAGCTTTCAATTCCAATTGTCACCCAGCTGTCGTAGTTCGTTTCAGGAAACAGACTGAAGAAGGCAGGGTTTATTGCATTCGCAGTTACTCCAGAAATCAGCTCGGACTGGAAGAAGGGTAAAGTACTTCGGATATATGTTGGGTTCAGGACATCACCTGTTACAGCCGATAAAACGTCTGTCGCGTTCGGTGTCTCAACATACATGCGCTTGATGGAGCCCTCTGGAGATTCACCAACGGTTTCGATGATAATATTATAGCCTTCTACAGAGGCAGCCGTGGCGCAGCAGTAGTCGCAGGATCCATCCTCTTCCGTTACAGATTCGTCATAATTACACGCCGACTCATCCGTACATCCAAACACTTCAAGTTCATCACATGTTCCGTCTCCATCAGCATCGTTCAGGCAGGTACCTTCGCAATCGTAAACGGCACTTTCTAATGGCCCACCACATTCGTTGACATCAACGTTATTTAAGAGTAACCCATCAAAAGTGATATCGCCCGAACTGAATTGGAACCTCACAGTACGTGAGAAACTCACTCCCGATACAGTCTTAGAGTTTCCTCCAACGCTTAAGGGCTCGGCAGGTCCGAAGAACCAGTTTCCGTTGGCAGTTGTTTTTGCAACCCTCCAATTCGCTCCACCCTCGGGTAATGAGGTAATGTTAATCTCAAGTGTCTGTGCTTGATTGCTATTTGGATCAGCTGCCGTTGTTGCAGTGAAAATGAATGGCCAGTTCGCATTAGCACCTTCCGTGAAGTTATTGCATGTAGCTATCTGTGCCTCTGCTGAAGTGCAGTCGTCCAAACTTGCACCATTTAAAGCCAAGGAATCAAACTCACCATCTCCATTCGAAAATTGGAACTTGACTGCCCGTGCAAAACTTACAGAGCTGACAGTCTTTGAGTTCATACCTAAAGTGAGAGGCTCAGCAGGGCCGAAGAACCAATTACCATTTGCTGTGGTCTTTGCCACTCGATAATTCACACCTCCTTCTGGAAGTGAGACTACATTTAATTCAATTGTTTGTGCCGCGCTGCTGTTCGCATCGTCTGGTGTTGTTGCCGTGAAGACATATTGCCATGTTGCATTTGGGCCATCGGCAAACAAGCTACACTCAGCGATTGAAGAGGTCGGCACGTCTCCCAGAACAAAGATTTCGGGATAAGAACATGTACCATTGTCATCGGTCGCAGTGGCATCGTAGTTGCATGCCTCAGGGTCCGTGCAACCTCCTTCTTCAAACTCATCACAAATACCATCCCCATCCACATCATTCAAGCAGTTGCCATCGCAGTCAAGGCCTTCTTCAGGGAAGATACAAGTAACGAGATCGGTCGGTGCTTCGACGTAGTTACAAGCGTTAGGATTCAAACAACCTGGAATTTCGTTTTCATCACACACGTAGTCGCCATCGGAGTCGTTCAAGCAATCCCCCTCACAATTGAGGTTCTCGCCCCAGTACGCTGGTCCATCTTGGCATGAACCATCATCCCACAAAGCCGTTGGGTCGAAGTTGCACGCCGCTTCATCCGTGCAGGCGCACAATGGAGATGTCCATGAAATGTACATTTCTTGCGACTGGGTTTGGTCACCTTCAGGGAAAACCTGAACGTATAGATCACCGCTCAAGTAACCATCTGTTGTGAACTGGCCAATCAATACGCGGTTATCATCACCTGCGATGCCATTCGTGGCACCTGGAGAAAGGAACCAAGCCCCTCCAGAACTCGAAGAAATCGCAATATCGTCACCAGTTTCAAACACCGCATCCCACGGCTCCGATGGGGTCACAGCCAGCGTCGCATTCGCTTCGCCCGCGCCCACATCAGCCATTTGATCCGTACCTATGGTAACGTAGGAGTCGTACGCCCCGTCCGCGAAAGCTGGGAACGTCGCATAATCCGCTAACCAAGCGGCTGGCGTAGCCCCTCCACCAGGACCGAGGTACTGGTAAAAATCTGTTGTTGTGGCAATGTTCAAGGGGTAATCTGCGTATCCGGAAACCGCTGACAAAACATCGGTAGCGTTTGCCGTTGTCACATACAAACGGTACGTGCGCAGCCCTGTAATTCCTCCTACAGCGTGCAGCTCAACCTCTACGCCATAATCAGGATTGCTCGAAGAAACTGCATCGCAGCAGTAATCGCATGTTCCGTCGTCTTCATTGGCCATTGCATCGTAGTTGCACGCAGCAGAATCTGTGCAACCGGGGTAAATGCAAGAACCGTCCTCCAACGTAGCTCCTGGCTCGAAATTCGATGCCAAATCATCGGTACATCCGCAGAGCTCTGCAGAGAACGAAAATTGGTGGCTTTCAGGTGCTGTTGCACCGGCGGGAACCAACTCAACAAACAAGCTTCCATT
>DJYV01000175.1 GCA_002448555.1 Flavobacteriales bacterium UBA6969 | reverse complement strand
GTTTCGGTCAGCAACGCAGCGAGAATGGCCAATGCCCAAAGGTGCATGGCGTTCAACGCCCGCAGCAGCAGGAGTGTCGCGATACCCGCCAGTACGGCGAGCAGCGGCGAGGTTTTTTTCGCCAGTTCTCTTGGAGTCGAATCCGGGCTCACTTGCCAAATTTATACCCGACACCCTTAACCGTGGTGAACAGGCCATCTCCGAGTTTGCTTCGGAGCTTTCGAATGTGCACATCGATGGTGCGGTCGCCCACAACCACGTCATTGCCCCATACCGCTGACAGGATGGCCTCTCGGGTGAAAACCTTGCCCGGTTCTGACCAAAGGAGGTTCAGCAACTCAAATTCCTTTTTGGGCAAGGTGAGCTCTTTTCCCTCCTGCAAAACAGTGAACCGATCCAGGTCAATGGTAATGCCGAACCGCTCATCCGGCAAGACGGCCTTCTTGGAACTAGAACGACGCAACAAAGCCTTGACTCGACTTACCAGCACCTTGGGTTTGACAGGCTTGGTGATGTAATCGTCTCCTCCGGCATCAAAGCCGGCTACTTGGCTGTAATCCTCGCCTCGGGCCGTGAGGAAGGCGATGGTGGTGTGGGAGAGCTTAGCGTCCGAGCGGATGATGTTACAGACTTCCATGCCATCCATTTCCGGCATCATCACATCGAGGATGATGAGGTCGGGATTGACGCTTCGCGCCATTTCAATGCCCTGCTTACCGTTTTCAGCGATGAAAACGTCGTACCCTTCTTGACGCAAGTTGTATCCAATCAACTCGAGGATGTCCGGTTCGTCGTCTACCAGAAGGATTTTCTTATTCATGTCTGTTGTTTCGGTCTTAAAGGTGTTACCAATTCCGCTCCTCACCGTGAACCCAATGTAAAGGAATTGTGACTGAATGTTAGTCCTTGACGCGGCTGAATCGCAAGGCTTTGAGCATCCAACGGGGCAGGGGTTCGTCCGCTCCACGCTTCTGGACATCCAAGAACAGCCCCCACTTTTCGATGATCGGAACTTTGTATACTTCGATCATTTCCAGCCAGCATTCGTCCGGGTCATCGATGTAGGTGCAGTGCACCTTGGTCTCGCCCATTCCGATGGCATCCGCGGTGTCGCAGCGGAAGCCGAAGCCCTCCTTATCGAGCGCAGTACCCAAGTCTGCCATGCCACGAACGTCGAAGCCGAGGTGGGCAAATCCGATGTCGCACCAGATCCGGTCTTTGAAGATGAACGAGCCCTTGCGGTCAATCGCTTGCACCAATTCGACGTACGTACGTCCGGTGAGCTTCCCAAAACCGCCTGCTCCTGGAGCAGATTGCGTCAATCGGACTCGGCGGAACGATTCCGTACAATGGGGCATGCCGTCCCAGTCAGCTTGTGTTCCTGTGGCGTCGTGCAGCACTTGGTCAAACCCGAGGACATCAGCGTACAATTTCAGCGCCGCATCCATGTCTGATACCCCGATTGTGCATCCCATAACTCCGCCCGAAGGGTGGCCGTTGTTTTCAAACCAATCGTCGGCTTCGAGCACCTGGAATCGGTTGCCGTCGGGATCTTTCAGGTAAAAGGTCGCCGCGCCCCAAGGCGTATCACGCAATGTCTGATCACAGGAATCGCCAGCAATGGAGCGGGCATGGGCGTGCATCTTGTGGATGTCCCGAGTCTTCATCTGGACCGCAGTAATGCCGAGGTCGCCTGGCGCAATTTCCCAGCCGGCCGGAACCGGTTCAAACGAGTCGGCGCGAAGCACTTCTAAGGCACATCCGCCTTGCAGGTTCATCACCATACTGGCCCGCTTTGTGATAGTCTCGCCGCGGGTATGGCTGTCCATCAATGGCGCCGCTTGGACGGAATCGAAAAAGGGGATGTCCATGCCAAACAACTGCCGAAAAAACTTCAGAGATTGGTCCATGTCCGAGGTGGCAACACCGATGTGCTGCATGCCTTGGATGCGGTAATCAAGAGAAGAGTTGCTCATGCGTTGAGGTGGGATTTTACGGAGGCGATGTAGGCGGACCAAGCTGCGGCTTGGTCGGGATTTGAGTAGACAGTTTGCGCATTGCGCTTGCCTTTCCAATCGAGGTAATGGCCGTACCACCATCCGGCAAAACGGCTGCCGATTAGGTTGAATACATAGGCTGCCAAAACCGGCCAACCGCCCCAATCACCGGTTGCTAGCCATGCCAGCGGCCACGCAATGATAAACAGGTAAATGGGGAACAGGAACATGCCAGCGGATACCTTGAAGGTGCTCGTGAAGCAGGGGTCTTGGATGCGCTTGTCGGCTTGCGCTCCGATAAATTTCGAGAGCGGATAAGCGCATGCCCCACCTAGTGCGGCCAACGGAGCGAGTGGCCAGAGCCACCATGGGGTGCGACGCAGCTGTTTCGGTGCGTGCCCGAGGTCTTCGGCGCGCGCAGCAGCGAGAACTCCAGCCGCTGCGGCATTCGCGTGGGCCTCATCGATGGCAGCAAGGGCGTCATTGCCAAATGACTGAAAGCCGCGGATTTCATCTCGGTTGGCGACCCAATTATCGGTTTCGGTCGTTCGCATGGCTTGCACGTAGGGAAGCAATGCATCGTAGTGCGCTTCAGGTTGAATGTTGACGGTCAATTCGTCCATGGCCACTTTCAATCGCTCGAGTAAATCACCAGGCGGGATGGCTCCAGTGGACGGATTGATGAGGTCGTCAAGACGCACCGCGGGGCCAACGCGGTAACTCAACCGCCGCCGCAGGTCGGTCATTTGCTCATAGTCAATGCCGACGGGCACCAATTTCAGCCGCTTCATCTCCGGGTTCAGTTTGAGCGCGTTGTTGATGATGTCCACCACGCCACGGCGCAGAGGACGCAGGGTCTTGACCGCGCGGTGGTTGCCTTCTGGAAACAGGCCGATTGTCGCTCCGATGTTCAAGCGCTCCGCGCAAATCTCAAAGATGCGCTGGTTCCGCTCGCGCGCGTCCGCGAGCTTGTCGCGTTGCCGGAAGATCGGCATTTGATTGAAGGCAAAGAGCAGTGAACGAACCGCTTTTTGGTAAAACACATCGGCACGGGTCAGGAAGTGGATCTGGTGGGGGCTCAGCATGGCACTTTGAACGATGGGATCCATCAAGCCGTTTTGGTGGTTGCCGACGATGATCATGGGCT
>DJYV01000105.1 GCA_002448555.1 Flavobacteriales bacterium UBA6969 | reverse complement strand
CCCGCATTGATGAGGTCGGCGTCTTCGTCTCCTTCGAACGGGAATGGCCCCATGCCGAGGATGCCGTTTTCGGATTGAAATTCCACCTCCATCCCATCGGGGATGTAGTTGGCCACCAGGGTGGGGATGCCAATGCCGAGGTTGACGTACCAACCGTCTCGGACTTCTTGCGCAATGCGCTTCGCGATTCCGTTTTTATCCAGCATGGCTCAGGCGTTTGATTCGGTTTGACGCGGGCGAACGGTGCGCTGCTCAATGCGTTTTTCGTAGCCCTCCCCTTGGAAAATGCGCTGCACGAAAATCCCCGGCGTGTGGATTTCATTGGGGTTGAGGGTCCCTTCTGGCACCAATTCCTCGACCTCTGCAATGGTGATTTTGCCGGCCATGGCCATCATGGGGTTGAAATTGCGAGCCGTGGCCTTGTAGACCAGGTTGCCCGCCGTGTCCCCTTTCCACGCTTTGACAAATGCAAAGTCTGCGGTCAGGGCGCTTTCCAAAATGTGGGGTTTGCCATTGAACTCCCGGACTTCCTTGCCCTCCGCCACTTCTGTTCCAAAGCCTGCAGGTGTGTAAAATGCAGGCATACCCGCACCACCGGCGCGGCAGCGCTCGGCCAAAGAGCCTTGGGGAATCAGGTCCACTTCCAATTCTCCACTGAGCATTTGGCGTTCAAACTCGTCGTTCTCACCGACGTAGGAGCTGATCATTTTGCGGATTTGGCACTTCTGCAAGAGCAAACCCAAGCCAAAATCATCCACCCCGGCGTTGTTGGAGATGCACGTCAAATCGTTCACTTCCAGCCGTACCAATTCGGCAATGCTGCACTCGGGAATGCCACACAGTCCGAAGCCGCCCAGCATGAGCGTCATGCCCGATTGGACCCCGGAACACGCGGCTGCGCTGCCCGTTACCACTTTTGAAATAGCCATGTCGTTTTGTTGATCATTGAAACAAATCGTCGTCGTCGAAGCCCGCGCCACTGCCTCCAAACGTCGCTTGGTTGAGCTCCATCATTTGCCGGCAATCCAGCGAATCCAAGCCCATGCCCTCCGGCCGCATAAAATCAGCTTGGCTCAACCTGAGGCTCTCATCGGCATAAGCCGCGTTCATGTAGAATCCGTAAATCGGCAAAGCCGTATTCGCGCCTTGGCCGTTGGCGATGGTGCTGAAACGCACAGCCGGATCCTGAGCGCCGACCCACACGCCGGTGACCAAGTCCGGTGTCATGCCCATGAACCACCCGTCCGAGTGACCCTGCGTCGTGCCCGTCTTCCCGGCCATGGGAACTTTGATGTTGTCGTACAGCCGGCGTTCGATGTCCATGCGGAGGCGGATGCCCGTGCCTTTGCGCTCCCCCGTTTTGGGGTTGTAGGCGCCATCGACGACACCCTTCATCATGTCCACCACCGTGTAAGCGGTCCGCTCATCCAAGCCTTGACGGAGCACCGGTTCCGGCGTCCAAATCACGTTGCCGTACTTGTCTTCAATCCGCGTGATGATGGTCGGTTTGACATACACGCCTCCATTCACCAAGGCCGCGTTAGCCGAAGTGATTTCCTTCAAGGTCAACTGCGAGGCCCCTAACGCAATGGATGGAACGGCCGGTATTTTCGATTCAATGCCCAGTGCACGGGCCAGCTGGATCACCCGCTCCGGCCCAAACTCCTTAATCAGCTTGGCCGAAATGGTGTTCATCGAATTGGCCAAAGCGTACTCCAGCGTCACGACTTCGCCGTACTCGAAGTCACTGTTGTCCGGGCACCAATCGGGCTGGTCGCCGGGCATTTCAACGCAGATGCGTTGGTTGGGCAATTCCGTGCACCGCTCCATGCCGTAGCGCAGCGCCGTGGCGTAAACGAACGGCTTGAAAATGGACCCCACCTGGCGCTTGGATTGCGACACGTTGTCGTACTTGAAGTAGCGGTAATCCATCCCGCCAACCCACGCTTTGACATGGCCGGTCTGAGGTTCAATGGACATCAACCCCGCATGCAGCAGGCTCTTGTGGTAGAGGATGGAGTCGAGCGGGCTCAATACGGTGTCGCGCGGTCCTTGGTGGGTGAAGACCCGCATCGCCACCGGCTCCTTGAACTTGGCGTCAATTTCTTTGGTCGATGGCCGGTGCCACGTGTGGCTGCACCCGCCTTTCTCCTCATCGCAGTGCCAGATGGGATCGCCTTCGACGTTGACCTCCTTTTCGATGTAGAAGCCCGGACGCTCACATTCGGGGCAGAACTTGCCAGCGTAGACGCGGTAGCGCTCGCTCTGCTTCTTCGCTTGGTTGATGATCAAGTCGCGGTCGCTCCGTTCAATGCCTTCGTAAAACGGCCATTCCGACTTGCTCCGCGTCCGGAGATCGCGGTTGAGGGTGGCCTGCAACTCTTCGCCGAGGTGGCGTTGTACCGCCGTTTCGGCCGCGGCCTGCAGCCTGCTGTCGAGGGTCGTGTGCACCTGGATGCCGTCGCGGTACAAGTCGTACGGGGCGCCGTCTGCTTTGGCAAGCACCCAGTCACCTTGGGCGTCTTTCGCGCCGAACAATTCCTTCAATTCTGCCCGCAGGGCTTCGCGGAAATACGGCGCCAGGCCTTCGTCGTGGCTGACCTTCTGGTAATTCAATCCCAGGGGAAGGGAGCGCAGCGAGTCCGCCTCGGCCTCGTTGATGCGGCCGTAGCGTTGCATCTGACCGAACACCACGTTGCGCCGGTTGAGCACGAGCTCCGGACGCCGCAGCGGGTTGAACAACGAGCTGTTTTTGAGCATCCCCACCAGCATGGCGGATTCATGCAGTTCCAATTCGCTCACGTCCTTATCGAAGTAGATGTTGGCAGCGGACTTCACTCCGACCGCCTGGTTCAAGAAGTCGTAGCGGTTGAGGTAGAGGGCGACGATTTCGTCTTTGGTGTAGAACCGTTCCAGCCGCGCGGCGATGATCCACTCTTTTGGTTTTTGGAGGAACGCCCGCTCCAACGTACTCGTGCGGTCGTACTGCTCGGTGAAGAGCTGTTTAGCCAATTGCTGGGTGAGGGTCGACCCACCGCCGCGCTTGCCCATGTACGCAATGGCCCGTGCCAAACCGATGAAGTCGATGCCACTGTGGCCTGCGAAGCGTGCGTCCTCGGTGCTGATGAGCGCGTCGACGAGGTTGGCCGGCAGTTCACCGTACCGGGCGTCGGCACGGTTCTCAGCATAGTAGCGGCCGATGAGCTTTCCGTCGGACGTGAAGACCCGTGTGGCGAGGTCCGTTTTGGGGTTGGCCAAGGTGTCGGTATCCGGCAATTCACCGAACGAAGCCAAGACCGTCAAGCCGGCGAGGCCCAGCAACGGGCCCAAACCGATAAGCCAGGTCCACACCTTCTGCCGGGTAAATGATGGCTGGGCTTTTTTCTTGGAAGATTTCGCGCTTTTCTTGGCCATTCGTTCTACAAGAATAAGACACGAAACGCGAGTCGATACGTTGAAATTTTGAGATTCAACTTTATTCGCAACCTCCCCCCGGGGTGGCCGTGGAAATGCATCCTAAATTTGCCCCTCTAAACGTTTCCCATGGTCGCACTCATCAAAGCCGCTCAACTTCTGCTCAGCCTGTCCATTTTGGTGGTGCTTCACGAATTTGGTCACTACTGGGCGGCGCGTGCGTTCAAGACCCGGGTGGAGAAATTTTACCTCTTCATGAACCCCGGTTTTTCGCTCTTCAAAAAGCAAATCGGCGAGACCGAATGGGGCATTGGCTGGTTGCCACTCGGGGGGTATGTCAAAATCTCGGGTATGATCGATGAGTCGATGGATACCGAGCAAATGCAGCAGCCTCCGCAGCCTTGGGAATTTCGATCTAAGCCCGCGTGGCAGCGCCTCATCATCATGTTGGGCGGCATCATCGTCAACCTCATCCTCGGCTTTGCCATTTACAGCATGGTGCTGCTGGTCTGGGGCGAAACCGTACTGCCCGCAGAACGCATCCCCTACGGATTGGAGGTCGATGAGCGCCTGAAGCAACTGGGCTTTGAAGACGGTGACCAAGTCGTCAGCATCAACGGCGAGACCCCGGCTTCGTTCACCGAGATCCGGCGGTCCCTGTTCTTCGACCCCGTGAGCGATGTTGAACTTACGCGCAACGGCGAGCGCGTTCAGCTCGTATTCGAAGAGGATTTGGGACAGTTTTTGGTAGACAGCTCAATCCGGAGGCCGTTTGGTCTGCGCGTGCCTGCGCTGGTAGAAACCATCAGCCCCGGATCTGGCGCGGAAGCAGGCGGGCTGTTGCCCGGCGACCGCATTGTGACGCTCGACGGTGCGGCGGTTGGTTTTCACGGCGACGTGCTCGAATACCTCCGGGCGCATCCGGCGACTGACATAGAGGTGGGGGTGATTCGCGAGGCGTACGAACGCCTACAATTGACCTGCCGAACCGACAGCAGCGGCACACTGGGCTTCTTGCAAAAGGACCCCATGACCATGCCGGAATTCCAATTGGAAGAGCGCACCTACGGCCCCGGTGAAGCGCTCGTCAGCGGGTTCGCCCTCGCGTGGACCACCTTGGAAGAATACGTGCTTTCGATGCGGTTCTTGTTCAGCCGTTCCGGTGCGAGTCAGGTGGGCAGTTTGGTGACCTTTGGAAGCATTTTCGATGCCGGGTGGAATTGGGAAATCTTTTGGCGTAACACCGCCTTTTTCTCCTTGATTTTGGCCTTCATGAACCTGCTGCCCATTCCCGCGTTGGACGGGGGCCATGTGGTATTCTTGCTGTATGAGATGGTGGTGGGTCGACCCGCGCCGGACAAGTTTTTAGAATGGGCACAAACAGTAGGTATCGTGCTTCTTTTGGGCCTCATGGCCCTCGCCTTGGGCAACGACATTTGGCGGGTCATCACCGGCCAGTTCGGTTGAACCTGCGTACCTTACCTGCATGACTGTCGCTGACATCAACGCTTACGGCCTCGTCATTGGGGGCTCGCTGGTGATCATCCTGAGCTACTTCGCCAACTTGCTGGCGAAGCGCACCAACATCCCGAGCGTTTTGGTCTTGATTGGCATGGGCATCGCCTTGCGTGAAGGCCTCAATGCCATGGGCTTGACCTCCATTCCGTTCGAATCCTTGGTCCTCGAGTTGCTCGGTACCATCGGATTGATTTTCATCGTGCTCGAAGCCGCGCTGGAGTTGGATTTGACCAGGGACAAAATGCCCTTGATCGTCAAAAGTGCAACCATGGCGTTGTTGGCGTTGCTCGGAAGCTCAGCTGCCATTGCAGCCTTCCTCAACATGTCCATGGACATCCCCACGTTCGAAGGCTGGGTGTACGCCATCCCGCTGTCGATCATGAGCAGCGCCATCATCATCCCCAGCGTCGCGGGTTTGGACGAGAACGACCGAGAATTCATGGTGTACGAGAGCACATTCTCGGACATTTTTGGCATCATGGCGTTCTACATCTTGCTTGGAAATTCAGATGCAGAAAGCACGAATTCCGTCATTGCAAGCATCGGTACCAACCTGATTGTGACCCTCGTGCTGGCCGTGATTGTGAGCTACGTCCTGGTCTATGTCCTCCAAAAAATCACCAGTTCCGTGAAGCTGTTTTTGAGCATCGCGGTGCTCCTCCTGATTTACTCCATCCAAAAGTTGCTCCACCTGAGCCCGCTCGTACTCATCCTGATTTTTGGGTTGATGCTGAACAACCACCGGATTTTCTTTCCCAATTGGACTTCCAAAATGAAGCGGCTGCAGTGGCTGCCCTCGCCTGCCAAACTGCTCGACGACCACCGTATGCACGAATTGCACCGCGATTACCATTTGCTCACGCTTGAGACGGCCTTTGTCATCCGAACATTCTTCTTTGTCCTCTTTGGGATGACCGTGTCCTTGGTGTCATTGACGGACTTGCACGTCATTACGGAAGGGCTGATCATCTGCTGCGTGCTCTTTGGCGTGCGCTTCATCAGCCTGCTGCTGTTCCAGCGCAAGCGCATTTTCCCGTTGCTGTACATCGCCCCACGCGGCCTCATCACCATCCTTTTGTTCTTCCAAATTCAAGGGGCCTATTCTCAGTTTACGCAGCCGCAATTCAATCAGGGCATTCTGCTTGTGATCATCCTTGTGACCAGCATCATCATGACCATTGCCCTGGTCCAAAACGGTATCACTTTGCGCGGCGTCACCTTGGTGCCCGACATGGTTCAAGGGGAAGGGGGCACTGATTCCGAAGAAACCCCGGATGAACCGGCGGATACGGAAAGCGAATCTCCGGCTGAATCCTAAATTTTCAAGGGAACGTACCAGCCCCCCGGCATCCTTCGCACCCAGCCCCCCAGCTCCATGGCGTGCAATTGCTTTTGCATGCTTGCGGCATCGGTGCCTGTGCGCATCGCAAGGACATCCAGCTGAGCGCCCCTGGTTTGCATGATGTGACGCCAGGTGGACCGGAATGCCGAAGGCAACCCGCTTTCCGCAACGACAGCATTCACGATGCTATGGCCCTTGGTAATCCTTTCGGCCAACGCTTCGACCGAATGCCAGCCCATGGACGGGAACTCATCGAGCAACTTTCGATTCCCTGCCCACGGCGGGGTGTCCAGTCCCTTATCCGGTCGGTATACCCAACAGGTTACGCCCAAATCCAGTGCGAGTTGCGCCGAAATCAACGCCCCACCCTTGGCCGGACTCTGGACCACGACCACGGCATCGGATAACCCAACCACAAGTCGGTTGCGGGCTGCAAAATGCCACCGATGAACCGGCTCGCCCGTAACGCGCTCCGACAGGATGGCACCCCCCAGCTCCACCATGCGCGTGGCAATGGGAACACTTGACCGCGGCTGAACGTTGCCGACGCCTCCGCCCAAGATTCCGAGCGTTCGGTGACCTACATAGCAGGCACCACGGTGCGCTGCGGCATCCACTCCGCGTGCCAAGCCGCTGACAACCGTTGCACTTCGCTGTGCCAAAGCCTTGCCCAATTCAAATGCCACACGTTGGGCCTCATCAGTGCATTTGCGGGTTCCAACAATCGCGGTGTGGCATCCGGAATCCTCCACGCTGAACGGCACCCCCTCGCCAAAAACCACCAACGGCGGGTCGGGAAGCTCTCGCCACGCCTGCGGGAAATCAGGGGCGTCCCAAGCCATTGCCCAACGACCTCGAGCCCGTTCCGTATGCAACTCGCGGAGCCGGTTGGAAAACCAATCATCCGAATCGGGCAGCCGCGGGAGCGCCCGTTCCACTGCCCGTTCGAGTGACCCCGCGTGGCGAACTGCCCGTTCGACTTGCTTCGGGCCCCACCCGGGAATTCCAGCCAATATCCACCACGCCTCCAACCGGTCCACACGGCAAGTTCTGTCAAGAATCCCACCGCCACTGGCGCGGTTTCCCCCCGCAGAACAAAAACTCACTTTCGTTCAAATGTTGCATCTTGCAGGAATGATGCCACGACATTTGTTGTTGCTATTCGCCTTGATTTTGGCCTTCAGCAGCTCTTCACAAACCTTCTCCGGCGCGGTCACCGATGATACGGGAGAGGGCTTACCCGGTGCCTTCATCACCGCCAAAAATCCAGCCGGCGACGTGCTCGGCGACGTCAGTCTTCCCGATGGGACCTATACCCTGGACCTCCGCGTATGGGCAGGACAACGCGTCACCTTAAGTTGCAGCTACATCGGGATGGAAACCTTGGAGCGAGAAATCGCACAGTTGGTTGCAGACAAAAGCTACGCTTTGGATTGGTCGCTCTCTTCCACAGCTGAGGCACTCGACCTTGTTGTTGTGTCCGTCGGTCGTTTCGAACAATCCGCGGCAGAGGTCACCGTCTCTGTAGACGTCCTTCCGCCCCGCATTGTGGAAAGCCGAGGAACGACCACCTTGGAAACGGCCCTCGAAATGAACCCCGGTGTGACTTTTGTCAACGGTGAGCCGCAAATCCGGAGCGGAAGCGGGTTCAGCTACGGCGCCGGTTCGCGCGTCATGATCCTGATCGATGACCTGCCCGTCCTCAGTGGCGACGCCGGCAGGCCAACATGGGGTTTTCTCCCGCTCGAAAACTTGGAACAAATTGAAATCATCAAGGGCGCGTCCAGTGTATTGTACGGCAGTGCCGCTTTGAGTGGGGTAATCAACGTCCGCACCCGCTTTCCCGATGCTCGACCCCTAACACGTATCACCCGACAGGTGGGCTTTTATTCTGACCCCAGAACAGAGCAAGCCAAAACGTGGAACGTTCGGCCGCAGCAGTCCAACCTGCGCTTTTTACACAGCCAACAACTCGGCAAATGGGACATTGTCATCGGCGGCAACATTCTCCGTGACGACGGCTTCCTTGCGCCGGAAGAAGACGCGCAATTCAATGCACGGGACTACCACTTCTCGCCCTCATTGGTGGGGGTCGACTTGCTGGACCGCACCGTCGACCGGTACGGCGCAGAGCACCGCGCTCGCATCAATACCAACCTGCGCAAGCGAGACACCAAGGTAGAGGGCCTGGTCTACGGTCTCAATGCCAATTGGCAAGTCGGGGAATCCCTGAACACCTTGATTTGGCAAGTCGCACCCGACTCGATCTACGGGGCCTTTGGTGGAGCTGCGACACGTACCAACCAATTAATTGGAACCGTCGACCCATATGTCCAATACCTCACGCCCGGCGGGACCCGGCACAGCTTCCGTAACCGCTGGCAATACCTCAACAACGACAACGACAACGAGCAGTCCAACGGGTCCCATGTTGTTTATTCAGAGTACCAAGTTCACACCACCGGTGAGCGCTGGGGCATTGAGGGCCTCAACCTGACGGCCGGTGTGGTCAACATGATGGCGCTGAGCCGCGCAGATTTGTACTCCGGCGGCTCCTCAGACGGCATCAACTCTGCGGCCAATCGCTCCGCCTACATTCAAGTGGACCAGTCGCTTGGGGAACGCATCAAGTTGGCCGGTGGAGCACGGTACGAGCATTTCTCCGTCAACGGAACGGGAGCGGGAAAGCCGGTGTTCCGTTTGGGTGCGAATTACCAAGTTGCTGAGGCCACGTTCCTCCGCAGCAGCTTCGGTCAAGGATTCCGGTTCCCCACCATCGCCGAACGCTATATCCGCACTGGTCTCGGTGCCCTGCAGATCTACCCGAATGAGGAACTTCGGCCTGAATTTTCATGGTCGGCAGAAGTGGCCGTCAAGCAGGGATTCGCCTTCAAAAACACCCGCATTGGCGACATCGTCGGCTTTTTCGACCTGGCCTTGTTCAGACAAGATTACGACGACTTCATCGAATTCACATTCGGCCAATGGGGGCCGGATGAAGGGGAAGTGCCGAACTTGGACAATGCTTATGGACTGGGATTCATGAGTGCGAATACGGGAGGCAGCCGTGTCACGGGCGTTGAAACGTCAATCACCGGACGCCTGACAACTCGAAGCTTTCAAGCCGATTTCATCGGAGGCTACACCTATACGAATCCAATCAGCACCACACCGGAATACAATTACAACCCCGATCCGGATGGTACGCCTACCACCTACCTCAGCACCAGCTACAATACTGACGGCATGTTGCTGAAGTACCGTTCACCTCACGTATTCCGATTTGATGTTCAAGTTTCAGGGCAGAAATTTTTCGGCGGACTAAGTGCACGGTACCAAACCGTTTTGAAAAATTTCGACGCTGCCTTTATCGAATTCGAAGAGGACTCCAACCTATCTGGAATCAATTGGGGAGTAAGGGGCTGGCTTGAAGAAAATCCCGAATTACCATGGGTTTTCGATGCGCGCATCGGACGGGAGTGGACCAACGGCCACAAACTCTCATTGGTCATTAGCAACCTGACCAACGCTGAATATTCCATTCGGCCCCTATCCATGGAAGCCCCGCGCCTGACCTCGTTGATGTACACCTATCAAATCGACTGATGCCCGAACGTTCAGCCGCCCTTGTTGCTGTCATCCCAGCACGCATTGGTTCCACGCGTTTTCCTGAGAAGCCCTTGGCGCGGATTGCCGGCGTACCGATGATTGCACGCGTGGTGGAACGTGTGCGCGAATCGGGGGCGTTCGACCACATCCTCGTCGCCACAGACGATGAGCGTATTGCCAACGCTGCGCGCAACACGGGGGCCGACGCACGGATGACCGACTCCAACTTGGCCAATGGAACGCTGCGCTGCCATGCTGCGCTGTGCCAATGGGAAGCAGAGGTCGGATACGAAGCTACTTGGGTAGTGAATGTGCAAGGCGATGAGCCGTTTGTCCATCCCGAGCAATTGCAAAAGCTCGCCCAGCTCATCCGCAAGGCCGGTACATCCATCGCCACGCTCGCCCGTCCCAAATCCGCAGACGACCCCGAGCGGGCGAACGCCAACCGGGTCAAGGTGGTGTGCGACCTGAACGGTCACGCGCTGTATTTCAGCCGCCTGCCCCTGCCTTCCGGGGATGGGCCTTGGTTGGAGCACGTCGGGCTGTATGCGTTTGCCCGAGGCACCCTTGAAGCCCTCACTCACCTGCACCCCACAGCCCTGGAAAAAGCCGAACGCCTTGAGCAGCTCCGGTGGTTGGAACACGGCTGGCGCATCAGCGTCGGACGCACCACACACCCCACCCACGCAGTTGATACCCCGGACGACTTGAAAGCCTTGGAGGAGCGCATCGCGAGGGGAGAAGTCGATTAACTTTGCGGCCCAAACCGAAGATTTATGCACATCCATTTTCGATCCTTGGCCATTGCAGGTTTTGCCGCATTTGGCCTGTTTTCCTGCTCAACTTCTGATTCCAACATGAACGATTCGACCCAACCCGAATTCAATGAATCCCAGTTTTCCGCTGCCCCGGTTGCCGAGAAACAAGAGCACATCACCGAAATCCACGGCCTCGAGCTCAAGGATGATTACTTCTGGATGCGCCTCAGCGACGCGCAAAAAGAAGCAGAGGCTCCGGATGCACAAACCACCGCTGTCGTCGATTACCTCAACGCTGAGAACGACTACAAAACAGAAGTATTGAAGCCAACCGAGGCATTCCAGGAATCCCTCTTTGAAGAAATCGTTGGCCGCATCAAGCAAGATGATCAAAGCGTTCCGTTGCTGGATAACGGATACTACTACTACACCCGCTACGAGGAAGGCAAGGAATACCCGATCCACTGCCGCAAAAAGGGCAGCCTCGATGCCGAAGAAGAAGTCATGCTCAACGTCAATGAAATGGCGGAGGGCTACAGCTACTTCGCCGTTGGTGGGCGCTCTGTAAGCACCAACAACAACTTGCTTGCGTTCAGCGTGGACACCGTTAGCCGCCGAGAATACACCTTGCAATTCAAGGATTTGACCACCGGAGAAATCCTCGACGACCGCATCCCCAACATCAGCGGAGGAGCCACGTGGGCCAACGACAACCGCACAGTTTTCTACACCAAGAAGGACCCGGTTACCCTGCGTTCTTACCGCATCTACAAGCACGTTTTAGGCACCGATGCCACCGCGGACGAGCTGGTCTACGAAGAAGCCGATGAGACCTTCTCGTGCGGAGTCGGAAAAACCAAGAGCGAAGCCTACCTCATGATCGGAAGCTACTCCACCGTGAGCAGCGAGTGGCGTTTCCTCGATGCCAATACACCCGAGGGCGCGTGGCAAATCATTCAGCCACGCGAACGCGACCTGGAGTACGGATGCAGCCACTACGGCGATCACTTCTACATCACGACCAACCGCGATGCCAAGAACTTCAAGTTGGTGCGCACTCCGGTTAACGCAACGACCTACGACAACTGGGAGGACGTATTGCCGCACCGCAATGATGTGTTGCTCGAAGGCATTGACATCTTCCGGAATTACCTCGTGGTCTCCGAGCGCTCCAACGGTTTGAATCAAATCCGAGTCAAGCGCTGGGACGACGCCGCAGATTACTACATCGAGTTCCCCGACCCGGCATACTCCGCGTATGTCGGCGCCAACCCCGACTTCGATACCCAACGCCTGCGCTACGGATACACCAGCATGACCACGCCGAGCACTGTCTTCGAAACGGACATGGCGACCAAGGAAACCGAAACGTTAAAGCAAGCCGAGGTCTTGGGAGGCGAATTTGACCCCGCTAACTACCAAAGCGAACGCGTCATGGTGGAAGCGCGGGACGGTACGATGGTGCCTGTCTCGATCGTTTACCGCAAAGGCATTGAGAAGAACGGCAACAACCCTTTCTTGCTCTACGCCTACGGCAGCTACGGTTACAGCATGGACGCTGGGTTCTCCAGCACGCGTTTGAGCCTGCTCGACCGCGGATTTGTCTACGCCATGGCACACATCCGCGGCGGACAGGAAATGGGCCGCGCCTGGTACGAAGACGGGAAAATGTTCAACAAAAAGAACACCTTCACGGATTTCGTGGACTGCGGTCGGGCCATGTGTGAACTCGGCTTCACCTCGCCTGATCACCTCTACGCCATGGGCGGGTCAGCCGGTGGTTTGTTGATGGGTGCTGTCATCAACATGGCGCCTGAATTGTTCAACGGCGTCATCGCCGCGGTGCCATTTGTCGATGTCATCAACACCATGTTGGACGAGACCATTCCACTGACCACGGGTGAATTTGACGAGTGGGGCAATCCCAAAAACAAGGACAGCTTTGATTACATGATGTCCTACAGCCCTTACGACAACGTCACGGCCCAAGATTACCCCCACATGCTCGTCACCACAGGCTACTGGGACAGCCAGGTGCAGTACTGGGAACCCGCAAAATGGGTGGCCAAGTTGCGCGACGTGAAGACGGACGACAACCTGCTCATCATGGACTGCAACATGGAAACCGGACACGGCGGTGCCTCCGGTCGTTTCAAGCGCTTGCGCGAGACGGCCATGGAATATGCGTTCTTCATGATGCTTGAAGGCCTCAACGAATAAGCGAACCCATGCAACGCTACCGCCGGCTCACCATTGAAGAGCTCGAGGCTGCGCGCCTGGAATTTGTAAAGTTCCTCGCGTCCGACGGCATCGCCGCGGATGATTGGGAACGAAAACTGCGGGAAGGCTCGTCTGATGTAGAGGCCTGCCTCGATGAATTCAGTGAGAAGTTCTGGGACGGTGCAACGGCTGCCATCGCATGCCTCGAACACCGGCCTGATTCGGACAATCTGTGGGTGTTCCACTTCGGGGAATCCGCCGCACACGTGATCCAATGCTCGAAGCAAAATGGACACGTTCAATGGTCGCAAGGCGGAAAGAACTACGCCGAAGAAGCCCGAGGTCGGGAGGTTTTCTTGCTGCTCGAACAAGGCGCCCAACCCTGCTCAGAAGACCGGTTCAAGGAAGTGCACGACCAGATGACCGCCGCCACGCATCAGGCCTGATATCGGTACGCGGCTTCCGGGATGTCGAATCCGCGCTTCGCCAGCCACACAGCCACGTCCTGGTCGACGGGATGGTGCCAATGCGCTTCCAACCCAGCTTGTGCGGCGCCTTCGACATGCTGCTTCGAATCATCTATAAACAACGTCCGTTTCGGCGAGATGCGATGGCCTTTGCAGATGGCGAGGAAAGCCGCAGGTTCGGGTTTGCGCATGCCGAGTTCATGGCTGTAGTGTATCCCTTCGAACGCAGAGCGAAACGCACTCAGCCCAAACGCTTGTTCCATCCAGGCTTCGAACACGTGCGCGTGGATGACGTTGGTGTTGGAAAAGATGTAGAGCCGCGTTTGCCGGCCCAGCGCCTGCACCAACTCAACGCGAGAAGGATGCATGCCGATCAAGATGCTGTTCCACGCGTCCACCACGGCTTGGCGTGTCGTTCCGGGCGTACAGTGGCCTTCCATGAACCGGTAAAACGCCTCGGGGGCGATGCGTCCACTTTCCAAGTCGTCGAATTCAGGGGATTGGCCGGCCTGTTTGTAGAGCCCCGCAAAATCATCCACGCCCAACGCCTTGAAGGCACGAACGGGAGCATCATAATCGATGTCGTAAAGCACCCCGCCAAAATCAAGGATGACCGCTTCCGGGAGCGCCGTCATGTTATCGGATGACTTTCCAAGGCTTTAGCCACGCATTCTGAGAAATCTCCTGCTTTCGCAATTCCTCGAGGTGCAGGCGTGCGCTTTGCTCCTCCAAATGGGTCGCATAGGTCACGATGTGCAGCCCTCCATCTTGTTCGAAAACTTCAGCATCGAAACCGTTGGCTGCCAACTGATTGGCGAGTACCTGCGCATTGGCCTCAATCGAAAATGCTCCAGCCACCAGCATGTACAGCCCTGGGTTATCCTCCAGAGCTACTGGAACGCCGATCTCTTCGGTTGTTGGCCGTTCCACAGCGGCTTCCACTTCTGGCGCTAAGGCCGCCGTTTCTTCCAGGGCCTCTACATCGCTCCAGCTCGGTACAGCCTCCCCTTCAAACCGGGGCTCAAACGCAGCCACGACCGCAGGCACGTTGATGGCGCTCATGCGCGCGTCTTTCACATCCCAACTATCGGCAACGAACATTCCCAGTCCACCGAGGACCGGCACGGCCAACGCCGCGGCAATGCGCGCCAATGGAACCGAAACAGGTGGCGAAGGCATCTGAACCACCTTCCCTTTCGCGGGTTGATGAATGGGCGGCTTCGCTGTAACCTCGGCGATCGGTCGCAGCGGAATGTTGCGCAATCCAAAGGACCGCAGCATGCGTTCCATCTCTTCGTCGGCCAAAAATTGCACCCGCTCGTTGCGGCCTTTGTACAACCGACCAACTCGCTCAATCGCAACGGTGCTGCCACCGGTGATGTCCGTCTTCAGTTGGACCACTTCCAGCTCAATCGCCTTGACAGCTTGGTCGAACGTGATGCCTTGGGCGCGTGATACAGCTTGTGCCAACACGCCATCGTGATGCACCAGCCGTTCGTTGAATAACACCGAACGGTACGGAGGCGTCAACTCCTGTCGCCCTTCGTCGTATTGCGCAGGCTGTCGGTTGCATACGAAGCCCCCCAGCCCGGGCACTACGATGCAGTCGTGGTCCAAAAAGAGCGGATGAAGGTATTGGTCAAGGATGCGCATGGCGTGCAATCGTGCACCGAAAGTAGGCGAATCCCGCCTATCCTGCAAGCATTTCCACTAACGAACGAGGGTCACGGTTCCCTCGACAAGCCGCGGCCCATCCCGCAATTCAAACCGCAGCCGCCAAGGATACACCCCGTCCGGAACGAAGTAATCCGAATCCTGTACCTGGCGGTTGCCGATCCACGGTTCAGTGGGGTCTTCGCTGTAAAACAGCAACTCACCCCAGCGGTTGTAAATCTCGAGCCGGTAACCCCGGGCCTCTACCCCCTCGACAAAAAAGGCGTCGTTCACACCGTCGTTGTTCGGGGTGAAGGAATTGGGAACATACACGGGATAGAAGACATCGATGAACGTGCTGTCGCGGGCAATGCAACCTTCAGGTGAGACCGATTCCAACACAAACCACTGCGGGCCGGTCACGAAGACTTCCGGCGTCAAACAATCGCTGCAACTCAGGTTTTCTGCCGGAGACCACCACAGCGTGTCTGCGTCCACGGTTCCAAACAACCGGACTTCATCCAACCAATCCACCTCGCGGTCAGGCCCTGCGTCCACGTAGGGCGGCTGCCAGACATACACCGTGATTTCCGAATTGCCCGTGCAGCCGAACTGGTCCGTCGCGTAGATGGTGAAGGTGGTGGTCTCGATGGGGAATACCTGTGTGGTCTGGGCATTCGGGTTGGCAACCAAGGCAGCAGGTGACCACGTGTACGACACTGCGTCCGATGAGCTCAACTCCATGGTTTCACCCCGGCACATCCACCCGCCGCCAGTTGCTGAGGCGGTGGGGGCAACCAGTTCCACCGATACGCTGTCCGTTCCCACGCCGCAGGCGTTGGAAATGGAGACGTAGTACGTTGTGTTTTGCGATGGGGAGGTGTACGGATTCTGGCTGTACGGATTGGTCACGAGGTCTTCCGGGGTCCACAGGTAGCTATCCCCCTCTGCGGCTTCCAAAAACACGCCCTGTCCCGTGCAGAGGTATATCGTTGGGTAGGTCTGTCCGCCAGGGGCTGATTGAATGACGTTGATGGTGACGTCCTCTTCACCGAGGCATCCTGCCGGGGTGGAAATCGTGGCTGTGTAGGTCGTGGTTTCCGAAGGGCTGGCAGTCGTGGTTTCTGAGGTCGGCGAACCCAACCCGGCTGTCGGGCTCCAGATTACTTCGGTGCCGCCGATTGCTTCTAGCTCCACCACGTCGCCGTTGCAAATGGTCATGTCGGGCGAAATGTCGGTTACCAGGACTTCCACCACCACCGTGACCGAAGCTTCGCCCACCCCACACTGGTTGCTGTCTTCCACTGTATACGTAGTGGTTTCCGTCGGCGTCACCAAGGGGTTGGGGACGGTGGGGTCGTCCATAGTGGGGTCCGGTTGCCATTGGAGAGCGTCGGTGCCGTAAGCCTGCAGGTTGACCGATTCACCTTCGCAAATGGGGGGAATTTCATCGATCAGGGGCTGGGGGGGGTCCTCGATGAATAGGTAGGCAAATGCGGTGTCCGGTTCCAAGCATCCGGCGGATCCACTGACGTCTGAAACGATCAGCATGATTTCCCACTCGCCCGGTGTCGCATAGATGTACTCAGGATTCTCCTCATCGCTCGAACTCAAGTCCCCGAAAAACCATTCGTATTCCGTGCCGCCGATGCTGTTGTTGATGAATTGAATCGGGTCCCCAGCGCAAATCAGGTCCGGCGCCTCAATCTCAATGTCGGCCACCAACGAGCCCAGGTTGAATTTGAACACCCCGAGGTTGCAGTTGCCCGCATCGTTGGTCGTGGACCAGGCGCCCGTGGTTGTGGGGAAATCATCCCATCCGCCGCAGCCCGCGCACACCGCTTGGTACACCGTGCCGTTTTTGTCAAAGCGTGAGGTGCCGCCGTCTACGTGTTCGTTCGAAAACGGCCCGCCGAAGTAGGTTCCGTAGGTCAAGTCCGCCCCGTCCGGTGCGAGCACGCCCAACCAAAAATCGCTCCCATCCGTACTAAGCTGGAACGCGCCTTCGGTCGTGGGCAGTCCATTGGTGGTGGATTGGGAAGCATAGGCGCTGTTCGCCGAGTTCGTTTGACCGCCCCAACCGCTGATGTACATCTCGTCGCAATCGGAAACTAGGAAGGCCGTCGGGCTGATGTCGACGCCGGACATGGGCAATCCAACGCGGGTGACAAACTCGGCGGTCTCCAGGTTCTCACTCAACCGCACAACGAAGGTGCTGCCGTTGGGGTTGGCATCGTACACATCGCCCACAAGAGCCATGTCGCTGCCCACGGTTTGGCCGCATAGATGCGGGCGGTTGTCGGTGTCGAGCTGGACGAAATACGACTGGTCGTAATCGTCTGTACCGAAATAGGTCGCGGTTGACAAGAATGGGAGGCCTTCATAGTCAATGGAGAAAACGTAGCCATCCACATCCCCCGCCAAGTCGGGTTGGTAGGCTCCCGGTGTAGTCGCGAGGTCATTGCTTTTGGTGCCGCCCGTGACGTATGCGAGGGCTTGTGCCGAAGAAAACTGGATGGCAAACGCCGCGTCATCGGATTCCCCGCCGAAATACGTGGAAAACTCGAGGTTCGACAAGTCATTGGACAAACGAAACACCACGGCGTCGCTTGGACCGCTGAGCCCCGGATCGAAGGCATCCACCATGGGGAAGTCATCGCTGCGCGTACTCGAGGCGACCCACACGGACCCTGTTGGGTCGATCACCACTTCACCGCGGCACACGTCGCCATAGTTGTAGTTGAGTTTTTGACCGAGGTTGAGGCCGTCATTCTCGGACCCTCCAACAAACGTAGACGCCTCCAGCGCACCGTCCATGCCGTCAATTTTGGCGACCACCATGTCACTCCCGTTTTCGAACATCCCGAAGAAACTGAACCCCCCCAAATCGAGGAATGGCCCCCCGATGAAATTGGGTTCATATGCATCCGCGGTGCTCGGGAAATTCTGGGACCCCGTGGTGCCCATGACGTAGATGTCACCTGTCTCGTCCGTCACCAAGCTGTGCGGGTATTCGCGTTGCGACCCGCCGAGGTAAGTGCTGTATTCCAACATGGAGCCATCGGATGAGAAAACGCTGATGCCAAAGTCAAAATCCCCGCCGCTGAAGGTGGTGCTGATCGCTCCCGCGGTGGTTGGATATCCGTTATCGCGGACCCCCGATCCCCCAATCAGCCGTCCTTCGTCGTCGTATGCAGCTGTAAATCCCCAACTGTCTGCTGTTGAACCCACGAACGAGCCAAATTCAATTTCCGGGTCGATAATCAAATCACGCGTCGGGTCGTAATCGCCCAAGACAAAGCGGATGCGATGAGCGTCATATCCCAGGGGTTCCAGGGCGTATTCGCAGGGTACTTCTTCGAGGCGGGTGCCGTTCAGTTGGTAGGCGAAAGGTTTGGCCTCGACGAGGTGCCCCCATGCGCCTGTAGCTGCATCGCCATCGCCCACACGCGGGCCGATGAAATGCTTGAGTGAGCCGTCGGATTGCACCTCGGATTCCAGCCCCTCGTACCGCAATGAAATCGCCCCGGGGTCGGCCCCGGCAGCAACGTGCCAATCGCATTTGATGTGCGCTGCATCGCCCCGTTCGCCATCAATGACCGCCTTGATGCCCGGCCACACTTCGAGCGCTTCTAATTTGCTGTTCGGTTTGAGTTTGGATGCCCAGCGCGAAGGGTCGTTCCCTCGGTAGTACGACACGTGGTGCGTGGCTTGGGTTCCCGCTTCTGCGAAAGTGACCGCTGGTTGACAGCCTTCCCACTGCACATCCAGCACATAGGAGACCAGCGGCCCTGAGGGCGATTCGTGGCGACCGAGGGCATCGTATCCGGGGCCCAGCATCTCCACTTTCCAACCGGATTCGGTCAACCACCAGTCTCCGCCATTTACACGAGCGGCATACCGCGACTCGTCCGCCCACTGCCCGCCGTTGGGCACAAACCACACCCCTACCGGAGCTTTCGCATGCTCCACGGTTCGGGGATTCGATGGGCGCGTGGCACGGGCCGACTGGCTCGAACCCACCAGTGCCGTAAAACAGGCACACCACATCGCTATGTTTTGGGCAAGGCGCATTCCTAACAAATAACGGTAAAAAGCAGGCTCAGGTTGCCTGCCCAGCGGGACTTATGCCAACTGCTCCGTGAGCAAGCGCATCTCAATCACCGGGGACATCCGCTCGTGCAAAATGCGGTACACCGCATCGGCGATGGGCATGTCGACCTCAAAATTTTTATTCAAATGAAAAATTCCATTGGAGCCATTGAACCCTTCGGCCACCATGTTCATCTCCATGATCGCACCCTTGACGCTGTAGCCTTTGCCAATCATCATGCCCAAGGTGCGGTTACGGCTGTGGGGGCTGTACGCCGTCACGAGCAGGTCGCCGAGGTATGCACTTTCCTTCACGTCTCGGTCGTGTTCGTGAATGGCCGCCAGGAACCGCTTCATCTCTTGCGAGGCGTTGGAAATGAGTACGCTCAGGAAGTTGTCGCCGTACCCGAGGCCCATGGCGATTCCCGCGCCGATGGCGTAGATGTTCTTGAGCACCGCAGCGAGCTCCGCGCCAAAGACGTCCTCGCTCGTTTGGATCTTGATGTAGCGCGTGGACATGGCGTCTGCGACCGTTTGGGCGATGGCTCGGTCGGGGCACGCAACCGTGAGGTAGCTGAGTTTTTCCCGGGCCACTTCCTCCGCATGGCACGGTCCGGCAACCAACCCAATGCGCTCATACGGCACCCCGAATTCTTTGTGCAGATACCGAGCGGGAATGCTGTGGTATTCAACCACCATGCCCTTAATGGCGTTGATGAGGATTTTATCGCCGACCCGTTGCGGTTTGAGGTCCTGAATGGTCGCGTCCAAATAACCCGAGGGGATGGCAAAAATCAATACATCACTCGCATCCACGACCGCTTGCATGTCCGTGGTGACATGGATGCGGCTGGTGTCAAACTCAATGCTTTGGATGTAGTTGGGGTTGCGACCATACTGGAGCAAATGGTCTTTGGTTTCCTCTCGGCGCACCCACCAATTCAATTCATCGGTATTGGTGAGCAACAACTTCGCGATGGCCGTGGCCCACGAACCGCTTCCGATCAGCCCAAAACGGGGGTTGGAATCCATGCGCCAAAGGTAATGGACTCGGGATTGCGCGCTACCTTTGCGGCTGCATTTGTCAGAACGTAAACTCATGAGCGACGACCTCCTCAAAAAAGTCATCAGCCACGCCAAAGAATACGGTTTTGTGTTCCCGTCGAGCGAAATCTACGACGGCCTCTCCGCGGCTTACGACTACGGCCAACTGGGCGCCGAATTGAAGAACAACATCAAGCAGTACTGGTGGACCGCCATGGTGCGTATGCACGAAAACATCGTGGGCATTGACGCCAGCATCTTCATGCACCCAACCACTTGGAAAGCCTCCGGTCACGTAGACGCGTTCAACGACCCGCTCATTGACAACAAGGACAGCAAGAAACGCTACCGCGCCGACGTCCTCATCGAAGACCACATTGCCAAGATTGAGGCGAAAATCAACAAGGACGTTGTGAAGGCTGCCAAGCGGTTCGGAGACGCTTTTGACGAGGCGCAGTTCCGCAGCACCAACGGCCGCATCCTCGACCGCCAAGCCCAAATCGACAGCATCAACAGCCGGTTCAAGGCCGCCATGAATGCCGAAGATTTGGCCGCCGTCAAGGCCCTCATCGAAGACCTCGAAATTGCCGATCCCGACACAGGAAGCCGCAATTGGACCGACGTGCGCCAGTTCAACCTCATGTTCAAAACCGAACTGGGCGCCGTGAGCGGCGACAGCGGCATCATCTACTTGCGGCCCGAAACGGCGCAAGGCATTTTCGTGAACTACCTCAACGTGCAGAAAAGCGGCCGCATGAAGCTGCCTTTCGGCATTGCCCAAATCGGCAAGGCGTTCCGAAACGAAATCATCGCGCGGCAGTTCATTTTCCGCATGCGCGAATTCGAGCAAATGGAGATGCAATTCTTCGTCAAGCCCGGCACGCAAGGCGAGTGGTACGAGTACTGGAAGGAGGCACGCTTGAAGTGGCACAAGGCCCTCGGTTTCGGCGAAGGCATGCACCGCTTCCACGACCACATCAAATTGGCGCACTACGCCGACGCAGCAGCCGACATCGAATTCAACTTCCCGATGGGCTTTAAAGAATTGGAAGGCATTCACTCGCGGACCGATTTTGATCTGAAACAACACGAAGAATTCAGCGGCCGCAAGCTCCGCTACTTCGACCCGGAGTCCCAAGAAAGCTACGTGCCTTACGTGGTCGAAACCTCCATCGGCCTCGACCGCATGTTCCTCGCTACCCTGAGCGCGGCGTACAACGAGGAGACGCTGGAGGACGGGTCGCAGCGGACCGTTATGAACATTCCTGCGCCTTTGGCGCCGGTGAAAGCAGCCGTGTTGCCGTTGTTGAAGAAAGACGGTTTGCCGGAGAAAGCGCGCGAAGTGCTCAACCTGTTGAAGCTGAGCCACAACGTGCAGTACGACGAAAAGGATGCCATCGGCCGCCGCTACCGCCGGCAAGACGCCATTGGCACTCCACTCTGCATCACCGTCGATCACGACACCCTCACCGACAATGCGGTCACCATCCGCGACCGGGATACCATGACTCAGGAGCGCGTGGCCATTGCTGATTTGGCTGCCCGCGTGGAAGAAAAAGTAGGCCTCGCCCAACTGTTTGCGGACGCATGAACCTCACCGACCTCGACCTCCAGGGCCAGCGCGCCTTGATCCGCGTGGACTTCAACGTCCCGCTGAACGAAGCCCGAGAAGTAACCGATGACACACGCATCCGCGCAGCACTTCCCACCATCCAATACGTCTTGGAGCAAGGTGGTTCGGCCGTGCTCATGTCCCACCTTGGCCGCCCAAGCGGCCGCGATCAGGAATTCAGCTTAAAGCACATCTTGCCCCGGCTCGAGGCGTTGCTCGGCCAGTCCGTCAAGTTTGCCTCCGACTGCGTGGAAGACGCCGCGCTGGACGTGACCCAGTCCTTGAAGCCCGGTGAAGTCGCGTTGTTGGAAAACCTCCGCTTCCATCCGGAGGAGAAGGGCGGCGACGAGTTCTTCGCGGGCCAACTCGCCGAGAACGGCGACGTCTACATCAACGACGCCTTCGGCACAGCCCACCGTGCCCACGCCTCCACAGCCGTGATTGCCAAGTTCTTCCCGGAAGACAAAGCATTTGGCACACTGCTCGCCGGTGAAATCGATGCCTTGGACAAGGTCTTGGCCAGCCCCGAAAAGCCCTTGACCGCCATCATCGGTGGCGCCAAGGTCAGCTCTAAACTCGGCATCATCGAACACCTCATCGGCCGCGTGGACCGCTTGATTGTGGGCGGCGGCATGGCCTACACATTCGTGCAAGCGCAAGGCGGCTCCATCGGCAACAGCCTGGTCGAGACGGAGATGCACGCCCAAGCCCTGGGCATCCTCGAGAAGGCTCAATCCAGCGGTACGGAGTTGCTCCTGCCGACCGATACGTTGTGCGCCGATGCGTTTGCGCCGGATGCCAATACCCAGGTCGTCCCCACCAACGGGATACCGGCGGATTGGATGGGCCTCGACATCGGACCCGAAACCGCCGCGCACTTTGTCGATGCGGTGCTGACTAGCAAGACGGTGCTCTGGAACGGCCCCATGGGCGTGTTTGAAATGCCCGCATTTGCCAACGGCACGAACGCCGTCGCAGCCGCTTTGGCAAAGGCCACTGCCGACAGCGGCGCATTCACGTTGATTGGGGGTGGGGATTCCGTCGCGGCCATCAACCAAGCGGGCCTTGCAGACCAAGTCAGCTACGTAAGCACCGGCGGTGGTGCCATGTTGGAGTGTCTGGAGGGCAAGATGTTGCCCGGCATTGCGGCCATCCGTGACTGACCGAGTCAGCGCTCCAGCACCTCACTCATCACGAAGGAACTCTGCACGGTTCCGATGTTGTCCATCGCCGCGAGCTTGTGTGAAATGAATTCGTGGTAGGCATCCATGTCCGGCACATCCACGGCGATGAGGTAGTCGAACGATCCCGCAATGTGGTAGCAACTCTGCACCTCCTTGAAATCGCCGATGTTCGCTTCGAATTCGTTGAGGAAACGGGCATCGTGTTGCTTTAGTTGGACGTTGCAGAAAGCCCGGATTTGAAGGCCGAGCGCGCGGCGGTTCGTTTGGGCAGCATACCCGGTGATGACGCCGTCATGTTCCAATCGGCGTACGCGCGTAAACACGGCTGATCGACTCAGGCCGGTCTCGTTGCTGAGCTCCTGCATCGATGAACGACCGTTGGCCTGCAGTAATTCCACCAGCTGTCGGTCCAAGGTGTCAAGCGGGCTTTTCATTTGTTTCGTTTCAGTCGGATAAACGCATCCATTACTATACAAACGTACTTTATTTTCTGTTTTTACAGAACAAACGGGCTTATCAAGCACCAAACTCCGGCTTTTTGAAGAATTTGAGGCATGGCACACCGCGAAACCACCGCTCCATTCGTTGGCCACCACCCGGCCGACCACGAAGGATCCATCAAGACGCCCATCTACCCCACGAGCACGTTTAAGTTCTCCTCGGCGGAAGAAGGCGCAGCCCACATGGAAACCGCCTACGGCGTTCCCGGTGCTGCTACCCCCAAAGGCCCCAACGCCATCTACAGCCGCCTAAGCAACCCCACGCTCAGCGCTGCCGAACAACGGTTATCGGCCTGGGACGAATCGGAGGATGCGGCATTTTTTGCGAGCGGCATGGCAGCTATTACCACCACGTTTTTGGCGTGGACAAGCGCCGACCGACCCTTGTGGTTCTGCCCCCCTTTGTACGGCGGATCGGAGCACTTCATCCGCGAAATCCTGCCCGGCTTGGGGGTGCATGTCGTCGAAGTGGACCACCTCGATCACTTGGATGCCATCCTGGAACGCGAGGGTGGACGCAAGCCCGGGATGATCTACTTGGAAACCCCTGCCAACCCAACCATGCAAATCCACCGCATCCGAACAGCGGCCGACTGGGCACGGCAACACGAATCGGAAGATCACCGCATGATTGTGGGGGTTGACAACACCTACCTCGGTCCCATCCTCCAGCGGCCCTTGGAGCACGGCGCTGACGTACTCGTGTACTCGGCGACGAAATACATCGGCGGGCACAGCGACCTCATCGCCGGTGCCGCGAGCGGCAAGACCGACGCCGTGGCGCGCATCCGCGAGTACCGCCACTTCCTCGGAGGCATGGCCGATCCCAACACGTGCTGGATGCTCATGCGCAGCATGGAGACCCTGGCCATTCGCGTCCGGCACCAGCAGGACGTAGCTGAGCAGGTCTTTGCCCACCTCCGCAACCACCCCAAAGTCCAGCGGTTCATCAGCGCTTGGTCCGTGGACCTGCCTGACGGCGACAAGGCCATCGCTGAGGAGCAGATGCTCGGTGGAGGGGCCATGGCCGCTTTTGAAGTTTCCGGCGGGCGGGCGGGCGCCTTCCGGGTGCTGAATGCCTTCAAGCATTTCCAATTGGCCGTGAGCTTGGGGTCCACGGAATCGTTGGCCGAACACCCCGCGAGCATGACTCACGCCGGAGTACCACTGGAGGTGAAGGCCCAGTACGGCATTTCGGAGGGGCTCATTCGCATCAGCGTGGGCATCGAGCGGCCAGAGGACTTGATCGCAGATTTGGATCAAGCTTTGGGGCAGGTTTGATGCGAAAGGCGTAGCTTCGGTTATGCGCTTTCTGCTCTTCGTTATCCTGCTGGTTAGCACAGCCATTGCCTCCGCTCAAACCCGGGTTGAAGTCTATCCGGACGACCGAATGATGTGGAGCGACATGCTCCTGCATGCGGAAAATGGTGTGGTGCGAGAAGGGCGCGATTGGCGCGGGCAAGTGCTGTGGACCACACAGCCAGAGAAAATTTTTGCTGGCTATTCAACCAGTGCCTTTGACCTTGCCTATTCGGTATGGGAAGGCCAACTGATTCAAGGCGATTCCCACTTCAGCGACGCCATTCTGTACACTGCGGAGGTACGTGGAGACGAACTCCAGGTGTTCATTGGGGACAGCTCGTTCCCCTTGGATTTGGTGTACACGGTTCGGCCCCATCCGCTTGATGAGGGGACGTTCGGACTGTACAAAGAAGACAGCATCAGCGCGTTCGACCGCATTTGTGTCTTTCGCGGGATGCCTGCCCCGGCGGAGCTCTACGCACTGCTCCTCGCGCAAGGGTTGTTGTAGCGCTTAGGCGACGGCCTCGACGGCCTCCACACGGAACTCAAACTGGTCCATGATCTGGTTGGCCAACAGCTTCTCGCACGCGGTTTTGACCTGCTCCTCTGCCTCCGCTTGGCTTCCCGCTTCTACCTCGAGGGTGATGTGCTTGCCAATGCGCACGTTGTCGATGGAGGACAATCCGATGTTCTTCATATTGCTTGAAACGGCTTTCCCCTGGGGGTCAAGCAAAGCAGGCAAAGGCATGATGTCAATGGAAGCTCGAAATTTCATGGTCGGCTATCGGTTGGTTTTTTGAATATAGGCTCCGCCTAACGCGTACAAAAGTAACCCCACGAGCATTCCCAACCCGAGCGCACGGCCAAAAAATGCTGACACACCACCTGCCGTTACAATCGCTCCCAAAAAGATGGCTCGGCGGCGGTCAAACCCGGGGTTCTCACCCCACCCCTTTAGGTCCAACATGGACCGGCGGCTCACCATCCACCACGGGATCAGCGTGCTCCCAATAAAAATCGCAACCAGCACCGTGAATATGCCGCCCAAACCATACAGCCCCCACGAGCCCTGCATCTCGTATTGAGCGCCCACGAGCAAAATGCCAATCCACCACAACGCACCCGCCGGGGCCGGCATTCCGCTGAAGCCAGAGGTGCTCTGTCCAGCTGCCGTTTCGACATTGAATCGAGCCAGCCGGTAGGCCGCAGCCATGGCCATCGTCAGCGGTAGAAATTTCAACGGTACCGGGATGGCCGGCGCCCATGCGTGCAGCATCATCACACCGACAACGGCCGGCGTCACACCGCTGCTCACCGCATCCGCGATGCTGTCCAACTGCGTGCCCATGGCCCCATCCAAACCGGCCCAGCGAGCCGCGATGCCATCGAGCAAATCGAACAGCTGCCCCAGCAGCCATATGCCCGCCAGCGCCAACATGCCCCAACCGAGCCATTCTTGGGCCAGCGCACCGTACTCGTAGAACGGCTCAGCGTCCAAGTGTCCTTGCACCGATGCGCCGTACGGCCATATGAACACACCCACAATGACCAGCACTCCACTCAGCAAGTTGCCCATCGTCAAAGCATTGGCCACGTATTTCTTCGCGCTCATGGTGCGAATGTACATTTCCCACGGGTTGGATGTAACCTCAGCGCGTTCGTTTTCGTATATTTGCCAACCCGGCGCGCGCGTCGGTTTTGATGGTCCGATGGCCGAGTGGCTAGGCTCAGCTCTGCAAAAGCTGCTACAGCGGTTCGAATCCGCTTCGGACCTCCAACTCTCTAGAAGCCCCAAGCAACCGCTTGGGGTTTTTTTGTGCGCAGTGGGGAAGCGCAAACTTGCTTGCGATT
>DJYV01000109.1 GCA_002448555.1 Flavobacteriales bacterium UBA6969 | reverse complement strand
GAGGCGGGCCTCCGTGTAACGCATCGCTGCGGGGTTATCGCCGTCAATGGAGCCAAAGTTTCCCTGGCCATCGACCATGGGGTAGCGCAAGGACCAGTCCTGTGCCATGCGTACCATGGTGTCGTAGACTGAGCTGTCGCCGTGTGGGTGGTATTTACCCAGTACCTCCCCTACAATTCTCGCGCTCTTCTTGTATGCTCGGTTTGAGAGTACGCCCAAGTCGAGCATTCCATAAAGCACGCGCCGGTGAACGGGCTTCAACCCGTCCCGAACGTCGGGCAGTGCGCGTGAAACAATGACGGACATCGAGTAATCGATGTAGGCCGACTTCATTTCTTCCGCAATGTTGATTTGGACTATTTTTTCTCCTTCTGCCATCGTGTCAGTGGTTCCTAATTTGGTGCAATTCGCCTCTTTTCAATCTGCTAACGAAAATACGCAGGCAAACCGCCAATAGCGGGTTTTCCAAGCCTTCAATTACCCACAAAACTCCCCAATGTGCTGTGGATAAACCATGCCCTTGGCAAGATGTTTGTTGTATGGGGATTGTAGTTTAGAAACGTCGAAGAGGCACCAATTGAGGAGTCGCTTCTGAACAGACAGAAAACAGAATTCAAAGCAACATGGACGCTAAATTTTCGCCGAGGGTAAAAGACGTCATCACGTACAGCAGAGAGGAGGCGCTGCGGTTAGGGCATAATTACATTGGAGTCGAGCACCTCATGCTGGGCATTATCCGAGAAGGAGAAGGAACGGCAGTACGCATTTTGGAAGGGTTGAATGTCGACCTGCAGAAGTTGCGTAAAGCGTTAGAAGGGAGTATTCGACCAACGGCCGGAACGTCGGTGGGAGCCGGCAACATCCCATTGGTGAAGCAGGCCGAGAAGATTTTAAAAATCACGTACCTGGAGGCGAAGATTTTCAAATCCAATTTGATTGGTACAGAGCACCTTTTGCTAAGCATCCTCAAAGACGAGGATAACGTTGCTACCAAGGCCCTTTCTGCCTTTAACATCGACTACGATGTAGCGAAAGAAGAATACGAGAGCATGATGGACAACTCGAAGGAAGGCCAAGCGAGTCCGACTCCTCGAGCAGAAGCGGCTGATTTCGGCGAAGAAGATGGCGGAAGTGATCCCCTCGGTAGTTCCGGTGGAGGTTCCGCGAGAAAGGTGGACCCCAAGAGCAAAACGCCCGTCTTGGACAACTTCGGTCGTGACTTGACCAAAATGGCCGAGGAAGGCCGTTTGGATGCCATCGTGGGACGTCAGAAAGAAATCGAACGCGTTTCTCAGATCCTTTCCCGCCGCAAAAAGAACAACCCCATCCTCATCGGTGAGCCAGGGGTTGGTAAAAGCGCCATCGCCGAAGGACTGGCCTTGCGCATTGTCGAAAAGAAGGTGAGTCGCGTTCTGTTCAACAAACGCATCGTAACACTTGATGTCGCATCCCTCGTAGCAGGAACCAAGTACCGCGGGCAGTTTGAGGAGCGCATGAAGGCCGTGATGAACGAATTGGAGAAGTCGCCCGACGTGATTTTGTTCATTGACGAGATTCACACCATTGTCGGTGCAGGTGGAGCAAGTGGCTCCCTCGATGCTTCGAACATGTTCAAGCCGGCACTTGCCCGCGGCGAGATCCAATGCATCGGCGCCACCACCTTGGACGAGTACCGCCAGCACATTGAAAAGGATGGAGCCCTCGAGCGCCGCTTCCAAAAAGTACTGGTTGAGCCCACATCCATTGATGAAACCGTTCAAATCCTGAACAACATCAAGGACAAGTACGAAGAGCACCACAGTGTGACGTACACGCCTGAAGCGATTGACGCCTGCGTCAACCTCACCGCGCGTTACATCACGGATCGGCACCTTCCCGACAAGGCAATCGATGCCATGGACGAGGTGGGTTCCCGTGTCCACTTGAACAACATCAACGTCCCCGATGAAATCGTTCAGATTGAGGAGGATATTGAAAACATCAAGGAGGAAAAAGTCCGGGTGGTTCGTTCGCAACGCTATGAAGAAGCCGCTCGCTTAAGGGATACCGAACGAACGCTGAACGACAAGCTCGAAAAGGCCAAGCTCCAATGGGAAGAGGACAGCAAGAACAAACGCGTGACGGTTACCGTAGATCACGTCGGCGACGTTGTGGGCATGATGACCGGCATCCCTGTGCAGCGCATCGCGGAAAAGGAGTCGGGTCGCCTCGCTCGTATGAACGACGATTTGCAAGGAAAGGTCATTGGCCAAGAAGATGCCATTGTCCGTGTAGCACGCGCCATTAAGCGGAACCGAGCGGGATTGAAGGATCCCAACAAGCCTATCGGCTCGTTCATTTTCCTCGGTCCCACCGGCGTCGGTAAAACCCAACTCGCAAAGATCCTCGCACGGTTCATGTTCGATTCGGAAGAATCGCTGATACGCATAGACATGAGCGAATACATGGAGAAGTTTGCCATCAGCCGATTGGTGGGAGCGCCTCCCGGTTACGTGGGGTATGAAGAAGGTGGTCAGCTCACCGAAAAGGTACGGCGTCACCCCTACTCCATCGTTCTGCTCGACGAGATTGAGAAGGCGCATCCAGACGTATTCAATCTTTTGTTGCAGGCCCTGGACGATGGTCAGATGACGGACAGCTTGGGCCGCAAGATCGATTTCCGAAATACAATCATCATCATGACCTCCAACATTGGTGCACGCCAGCTCGCGGAATTCGGCACGGGCGTTGGATTTGGAACCTCGGCGCGTGTAGAGAATGAAAACGCCAATCGCGACGCTGTTATTCAGACAGCGTTGAAGCGTGCATTCAGCCCCGAATTTTTGAACCGGATTGATGACGTGGTGGTGTTCAAGAACCTTGATCGCGACCACATCCACGCCATCATTGATTTGGAACTGAAAGCCCTGATTGAGCGCATCGAAGGCCTGGGTTACGGCATCGAGGTGACCAAAAAAGCCAAGGATTTCTTGGTCGAACAAGGTTACGATGAGAAGTACGGTGTACGCCCCCTCAAGCGTGCCATTCAGAAATTCATTGAAGATCCGTTCGCAGAAGAAATCATCAACGCACAAATCGAAGAAGGTGATTTGCTCAAAGCGGATTTCAAGAAAGGCGGTAGTGAATTGAAAATCTCCGTGGTCAAAGGCGGGTTCTTGTCCATGCCAGAGGGCGCGCAGGAGGCGCTGAAAGACGATCCCGTCTCTGGGGAAAGTACGTCGGATGAGGAAGAAGGCTGATTGGTGGTCTCAAGCGTTTGAGTGGTTCAGCAACCGCTATGTCTTGACTGTTGCCGTAGGCTTGGTCTGGGTCACCTTCATCTCTGAAATCGACTTGATTTATCTGGCCAAAAGCCAAATGGAGTTGAACCGACTTCAGAACCAGGTCGATCATTACGAGATTGAAATTGAAGTGACGCGTAATCAATTGATTGACCTGACCTCCAATCCCGAGCGTTTGGAACGATTTGCACGTGAGAAGTATTACATGAAACGGGACAACGAAGATTTGTTCCGCATCGTTGAGAAGGAGCCCGCTAAAAGCCCAAATACGCACTGAGTGCGGCGAAAAATGCGGGCACTACCTGCGGTGTTGTCGCCACAGTGAAAAGCAATCCATACAAACCGCCCCATAAGTGGGCATCGTGTGCGATGTTGCTCTTCGATCGTTTATCCATTTGGTGTTCGTAAACAAAAAACAGGATTCCAACGCCAAATGCAGGCAACGGCAAAACGAAGAATAGCAGCAGTTCCGCAGTGGGGAAATGCAGAATATAGGCGATGAGCACAGCGCTCACAGCGCCGCTTGCACCGAGGCTTCGGTAGCTTGGATTGTCGTGGTGCCGAATCATGCCGGGAATCGCGGCAAACACCACCCCTCCGAAATACAGCACCGGAAACACGCCCGGCCCCAGTGTTTGCTGCATCAAGGCTTCGATCCGTGCACCAAATTGAAACAAGACAAAGGCATTCAGCGCCAAGTGGGTAAAATCAGCGTGTACAAATGCATGGGTAACAACCCGATGCCATTCCTGAAAGGTTTTTACACGGTAGGGATGATACAGCAGTTGCTCTTTCAGCGCCGGACGGTTAAAGGCTCGATACGATGCAATGACCGTGATGACCAGAATGAGGAGCATCCAACTCATGGTCCGGACTTTAACTGCTGTGATCGGCGATGATGACCCAGCCGAGATTTGGTTTGAGCTCCCATGTCAGCGTAAAGTGACCGGACAGGTTCTCCAATCCTTCACCTCGGTCCAATGCCCAACTCCCCAGCAAAAAACCGTGCTTCGGGCCAAGCGTTTTCCATTCCAGGAGCTCGAAATGTAGTTGTCCCATTTCTTCGGGCGAGGCGTAGCTCTTCAAGTAGTTGTTCAATGTTGCCTCAAAGCCGTAGGTTGGTCCTTTGCTGCCAACAAAGAGCAGTGCGTCGTCCTGCCAGTAGGCAATGTCCATAAACGATGAAATGTCGCCTGCATTCCATGCGGCCTCCTGCGCGGCCATTTTGGATGCAACTTCCGATGGAACCTCGTTAACTGGCTCATCGGTCCCGCAGGCAACGAGCACGAGCATGAGCATCGCCCCCGTGAACCAACTGATGCTGTCACCTATGTGTGTCATACGTTGAATCGGAAGTGCATGATGTCCCCGTCCTGCACGGGGTATTCCTTTCCTTCAACGCTGAGCTTGCCAGCGTCCTTTACGGCCGACTCAGAGCCCAAGGCCACAAAATCGTCGTACTTCATGACCTCCGCTCGGATGAACCCTTTTTGGAAATCGGTGTGAATCACTCCTGCGGCTTGAGGAGCGGTATAGCCACGGCGGAAGGTCCATGCGCGGACCTCCTTCTCGCCCGCCGTGAAGTAGGTCTGGAGATCGAGCAACGCGTAGGCTTGGCGAATCAATTTCGCAACGCCGGCCTCCTCCAAGCCCAAGTCTTCGAGGAACATGGCCCGTTCTTCGTGGGTCTCCAATTCAGCGATGTCTGCTTCGATGGCAGCGCCGATGACCATGATCGAGGCGCCTTCAGCTTCTGCCGCTTGTCGAACCTGCTCCACGTAAGCATTTCCGTTGACCACTGAGCCTTCGTCGACGTTGCACACATAGAGCACGGGTTTGGACGTCAAGAGCTGCAATTCTTTCATCATGACCACCTCGGAATCGTCCAATTCAACGGACCGGGCAGATTGCCCTGATTCCAGGGCGGCCAGCACCTTTTCGTAGAAACTGTAAGACTTGGCAGCGTCCTTGTCTCCGGTTTGGGCGGCCTTCTTGATTTTGGTGGCGCGGGCTTGAACCGTTTCGAGGTCTTTCAACTGCAACTCCATATCAATCACCTCTTTGTCTCGAATGGGGTCGACACTGCCGTCGACGTGAACCACATTGCCGTCATCGAAACACCGCAACACATGGAGAATGGCGTCGGTTTCGCGGATGTTTCCGAGAAACTTGTTGCCCAAGCCCTCCCCCTTGCTCGCCCCTTTTACAAGCCCGGCAATGTCTACAATCTCAACGGTAGTCGGAACCACATTCTGCGGATTGACCAACTCGGCGAGTTTCTCCAACCGCGAGTCGGGAACCGTAATCACGCCAACGTTGGGCTCAATGGTGCAAAATGGAAAATTCGCGCTCTGTGCCTTGGCGTTGGACAAGCAGTTGAACAGGGTGGATTTACCGACGTTGGGGAGTCCAACAATGCCGCATTTTAAAGCCATTGCAATCGAGGTTTTTTCGGAGTGGCGAAGGTACGCAGAGCGGGACAATTGGTTTTCACACTTTCTCAACAATTCTGGAGCCATCCGTAGCTTCTGCGGTAGTTTTACGCACGATTTGAATCCCCTACACCGTTAGATATCCATGGAAAATCAGGCCCTCATTCAAATGGCAACGCAAGTGCGTCGTGACATTGTTCGCATGGTGCACGGTGCAGCATCTGGCCACCCTGGTGGAAGTTTGGGTTGCGCCGACCTGTTGACGCTGCTCTACTTCGAAGAGATGCAGTTGAGTCCTGATCAATTCGACATGAATGGCACGGATGAAGACTTGTTCTTTTTGTCCAATGGGCACATCAGCCCGGTCTGGTATTCCGTCTTGAGCCGCCGTGGGTATTTCCCGGTGGAGGAACTCGCTACGTTTCGCAAGCTCAATACGCGGTTGCAAGGCCATCCGGCAACGGAAGAAGGATTGCCAGGGATTCGCATTGCATCGGGGTCTTTGGGCCAAGGATTGAGCGCCGCCATTGGAGCGGCACAGGTGAAGAAATTGAATGGGGAGTCCACGTGGGTCTTCTCCTTGCACGGAGATGGTGAATTGCAAGAAGGGCAAATCTGGGAGGCAGCGATGTACGCACCGCACCACGGCGTTGACAACTTGATCAGCTTTGTCGACTGCAACGGCCAGCAGATTGATGGTTCAACGGATGACGTCATGAACCTTGGGGATTTGGCAGGTAAATGGGCGGCATTCTATTGGCACGTGCTGACCTGCGACGGCCACGATTTTGATGCCCTTCGCAACGCCATTGCGAAAGCCAAAGCCAACCGTGGATCGGGCCGCCCGACCGTCGTGCTGATGAAAACCGAAATGGGCAAAGGCGTGGACTTCATGGAAGGAACGCACGAATGGCATGGCATAGCGCCAAATGACGACCAATTGGAAAGCGCTTTGTCGCAATTGCAATCGAGCCACGCAGATTACTGAGCCTTCGGATGGTAGCGGGCGAACACATAAAGCAACAAGCCGCAATTGTCATTGGGCGATTGGTGCTTGTGGTGTGCTTGCTTGGGACCACCAGTGCCATACACGCTCAGCGTGACGATGCTTCAGTTGATGCCGAAGCCAACACGCACATCTTATTTGTCTTCGATGCATCCAACAGCATGAATGCATTCTGGGAGGGCAAACGCAAAATTGAAGTCGCCACTTCCCTCCTCTCCGAATCCCTTGCAAGTTTGTACGGTATCCCTGGGTTGAAGCTGGGTCTGCGCGTTTATGGCCATCAAACGACATTCATTCAAGGAGAACAAGATTGTGACGACACCGAATTGGTGGTTCCCCTTGCCGAGGGTAACAACCTGTTGATTCAAAAGGCACTCGGTCGCATTCAAGCCCGAGGTACCACGCCCATCGCGCGGTCGTTGGAACGCACCGCAGCGGATTTTCCTACTGAAGATGCACGCAAGGTGATTGTGCTCATCACAGACGGTATCGAAGCCTGCGATGAAGATCCGTGTGCCGTTTCTCGGATGCTTCAAAAGGAGGGCATCATCGTCAAGCCGTTCATCATCGGCATTGGATTGGAGGAAGAATACAAGGACACGTTCCGCTGCGTTGGGAATTTCTTCGACGCAGCGGACCCTGCTACGTTTGAGGAAGTGTTGGACATCGTCATCGAGCAGGCGATGCTGGATACCTCCTTCGAGGTGGATTTGATCGATGGCGAGGGAGAAGCCACGGTGACCAACGTGGCCACGAGCTTATTTGATTCGAGTTCCGGCGAACTCCTCGAACGCTTCGTTCACACCCTCGGGCCATTCGGAGAAACGGATACCATTCCCGTGGACCCTGTCCCAACCTACCGAATCGTTGTGCACACCATTCCACCTCTCGAGCGTGATGGCGTTCGCTTTACACCGCGAAAGCACAACCATGTTCGGTTCGAAAACGCCGGCCAAGGCACAATCATCCCCCAGTTTTCCCGCGGGGAACGCAACGCATACGGCGATTTGCCCGTCGCTATCCATCGGCCGGGAGAAGCTGAACCGCTCATTACCCTCGGGCTCAATGAACGCCTCAAGGTGCTTACCGGCACGTATGACGTCTTCTTTCCCACTTACCCGCCAATGCGGTTGGAGGGCATCGAAGTGAAAGAGGACCAGGATGCGCCGGTGATCATTCCTCAGCCTGGCTACCTCCAGCTGGATGCTGCAGCAGCTGGTTACGGGAGCATTTTATCAGAAGAAGGCCTGGTGGTTTACAAGTGGGACGTTGGGACGCAAAATCCGTCTGGACGTTACCTTTTGCAGCCGGGCAATTACACGGTGGTGTACCGCTCGCGTTCTGCGCGGTCCATGGCCTTTTCACAATCGAAACCAATCAACATCCGTTCCGGATTCACAACACATCTCTCACTCAATGGTTAATTCACGCTACATCGAAACCCTGACCCCAGAGGTATCTAAGGACACGCGCAGCGGCTTTGGTGAAGGCCTGTTGCAGGCAGGACAGGCCAATGAAAACATCGTCGGGCTTTGTGCTGACTTGACGGGTTCCTTGAAAATGGGCGGATTCAAGAAAGCCTTTCCGGACCGCTTCTTTCAGGTGGGCATCGCAGAGGCCAACATGATGGGGGTTGCAGCAGGCATGACCATTGGAGGCAAAATTCCCTTCACGGGCACGTTTGCGAATTTCTCCACGGGACGGGTTTACGACCAAATTCGCCAATCCATTGCCTACTCCGGTAAGAACGTTAAAATCTGTGCATCGCATGCCGGTTTGACCCTGGGTGAAGACGGTGCGACGCACCAAATCCTCGAGGACATGGGCATGATGGCCATGCTGCCGCACATGACGGTGATTTGTACGGCGGACTTTGAACAGACCCGCCAAGCTACGCTAGCTGTGGCCGAGCATGAAGGTCCCGTTTACCTGCGTTTTGGACGTCCAAAAGTTCCCGTGTTCATGCGTTCCGATGCGCCTTTTGAAATTGGGAAAGCGCAGATTTTGACCGAAGGCAACGATGTCACGATTGTGGCGACCGGTCACCTGGTTTGGGAAGCCATGCTCGCCAGTCAGGTGCTTTTGGAACGAGGTATCCGCGCGGAGGTAATCAATGTTCACACGATCAAGCCGTTGGATGGCAAGACCATCTTGGATTCGGTAAAGCGCACCGGCTGTGTTGTTGTTGCGGAAGAACACCAGCGCATTGGCGGCCTCGGCGCGTTGGTCGCTCAGCTATTGGCGGCGCATTGCCCTACCCCAATGCGTCAAGTAGCCGTTGAGGACTCCTTTGGCGAGAGCGGCAAGCCTGCTCAGTTGATGGAGAAATACGGTTTGAACGCCAAAGCCATTGAAGCGCAAGTTGAGGATGTGATGCGTACCGCTACAGCCGTGCTGTAAGAGGTTTTATTGCATCGCGTTCTCAACCATCTGCTGGGGAAGAGCGGCAAGTTCCTGGTAAATGGCCGTGCGGGTCTCTTCAGATACGGGCGTATTGGGCAGACGCACCAAATTTTCCAACCAATGGAAGTGATTGAGGATCGCTTTGATGCCAGACGCCTCCCCTTCCAGCTCCAAAATTCTCAGAAGTGGAGCGAGCGAGTGGTGCGTTGTTTGCGCATCTTGAAAGTTCCCAAATGCCATCTGTCCCATCATGTCGCTGCATTCCTGAGGGAAAGCATTCGCAATGGTTGATACGGCTCCATCGACTCCCAAGGCCATCAATGGCAAAATCATGACATCACGGCTCGTGAGCACAAAGAAATTGTCGGGGGTGTTGCGAATCAATTCGCCGTTCAGCGCCACATCGCCGGTAGCATCCACGATACCGCATACGTTGGGGTCCCTCGCCAGTTCGACGAGTGCCTCAGAAACATCAGGAATGGACGACTGATTGTGTTCAATGATGATGGGCAAGGCAGAGGCTTGGGCGAGGCTGCGAAAGTGCCCCAAATAGCCGGAAGCGGTGCGGGCCCGAGGCAACGGCTCGTGGCAAAGGATGGCGGCACATGGCGTTCGCTCGGTAAATGACAGGATTTGGCTAACGCTCGAACGCGTATCTCCTCCAGGCAATCCGCCGATGATTGACTTCTCGTTTTTGTTAATCTCAGCAACGAATTCCAAGCTCCTCAGGCACTCTTCCGGACTGAGCAGGGCTGCTTCGGAGGCGCTGCCGTTTACTGCAATGAATTCGATGGGCGTTGACTTGATCTTGAGCACCAGCCGCTCCAATGCGGGAAAATCAATTTCTCCGGCTGCATTGAAAGGCGTGACGAGGTTCACCCCCATCCCAGAAAGTCGAAACGCGTTGTTCATGTCAATGGTGAGTCTCCAATGAATTCAATGATTCTGTGATTCCGTTGCTTCCACGTGTCATTGGCTTGTGGCGGAATGAGAATGTCAAAGTCCTGTGGCCGGTTGATTGAAAAATTGGCCACCTTCATTTTGGCTTTTGACTCCGCTACAAAAAAGTCCAATGCAATGGATTCATCCGGGTCCAACTGGATGAGTACATCGTACGGTTCGCTGATGTGCGCAGCCACATGTTTGACGGGCTTGTCGTACCAATTCAAGTCGGATGCACAGAAAAAATCAGATTCGAGCTTGCGCATGTGCCAGGTTGGAATCGACTTTTCATCTCCGGTGATGTAGGCAAAGCGCATCACTCGCTTGATGTCGTATTCCTTTTTGAGGTAGACGGCAATGTCTTTGACCAACTTGAATTTTCGTTCATCCGTCTCGGTGTATACCAGGATGATTTGGTTCGCCCCGCGCAGGTTGACCCCCTTCTTCGGCCGCTCTTGAGAAGAAGCAGAGCGAAGCATTCGCTGGGCAATCCGCTTCTGCATAGATGTTGGCAAAATTTTCACTGCAACAGGCTCTGGACAAATTTAATGCGAAGTTTGGCACGACATTCGCATAGTCTGAACTATCTAAAACGATTTGCCATGCGCACACTTACCCCCTCCCGTTTCTTTCCTGTCGTCCTTTCTCTGATGGTTTTGGTCATCACCGGCTGTTCCAATCCTTTGGGCAAGTCCGTCAAAGAGCCCTTCTCGGGATCGAAATACGAATCGAACAAGCGTTATTACCGCAGTACGGGCAATGGATCGAGCAAGATGGACAATGTGGCCCAAAGCCAAGCGGAACTGCGGGCGCGCCAACAATTGGCTCAACAAGTGGAGACGTATTTTGAGGTAGTGACCGACGATTACCAGCGTTCGACCACCGGCGACCACGTCGACGACGCGATGAACCGATTTGAGACCCTCGCTCGGGAAATCACCAATACGAAAATCGCTGACATCCGCATTATTGGTTCAGAAAAATACATGGCGGAAGAGGGCAGTTACACGTGCTATGTGGCCATGGAAATCAAGAAAACCGCCATGTACCGCTACTTTAAAAAGCAAGCCAAGCTTGATAAGCAGATTTCCGAAGCGGAGTTGAAGGAGATTGAGGCCCTGCTCGATCAGTTGATCAATGAAGCGGAATCCGAGTGATCACTGCACCTTAAGCAAAGGCTCAAACTGCTTTCTGAATTTCTGCATTTTAGGGGCGATGACAGCCCTGCAGTACGGTGCTTCACCATTCAGCTCATAGTATGCTTGGTGGTAGTCTTCGGCTTCGTAAAACTCGGTTGCCGGAGTAATTTCGGTGACAATGCCAACGTCAAAACCGTGCTGTGCCTTTTGAAGCGCGGCGTCTGCAACCGCCTTCTGCTCGTCGGAGTCATAAAAGATTGCCGAACGGTACTGGGTTCCAACATCGGCTCCCTGGCGGTTTAACGTCGTCGGGTCGTGCGTCGCGAAGAATACCTCCAGAATGTCGCTCAACGCGATTTGGGCCTCATTGAAAGTGACCAGCACCACTTCTGCGTGTCCCGTGCGTCCCGAGCACACCTCGCGGTAGCCCGGGTTCTTGATGTGGCCACCCATGTATCCCGACACCGCTGATTGGACGCCTTCCAATTGTTCAAAAACAGCCTCCACGCACCAGAAGCAACCCGCTCCAAGGGCAATTGATGACAACGATTCCTTGCTTTCCATGGCTTCAGTTTGCGATTGGACGAACAGCGGTTGACCGACGAATAGCAAAAGCAAAGTCACCACACCCAACGCATGGCGACCATGCGAAAGCCAATCTCGGGTTGGGAGGGTTTCCAAAGTGCTTGGACGTCGGATGCCTGTATGCCGCATTCAAATCCTTTTTTTCCGTTTATAATCATTAACCCGGCAGGGACCCGTGATGTTTCGTCTCCCCATTTGCTGATGCCAATGTCCGCCCGCAAGAACCGGAAAGGGGTCACTACGGCTGTTGCGCCGAATCGGGCGCCCGGATTTCCCATCAGTTCGGGATTGTCAAACGAAGCTTCGGCAGCCAGCATCAACAAGCGGCCCAACTTCAATCCGCCGCCCAATTGGAAGGCAATGCCATGGGGTACCGATCGGGTTTCGTATTCGGCTGCTTCAAACCACGTGTTGGGGTCCATGGCACCGATGACCACGTCCAAGATGTTGGTGGGGTCTGTCACCGGTGTGGCCCATTCA
>DJYV01000007.1:19681-21159 GCA_002448555.1 Flavobacteriales bacterium UBA6969 | reverse complement strand
ATAGCGCATAGCAAAATCAAAAACCGCTCGGGTGTATCAATACCGATGGAGCTGGTGATTTCGAAGGCGCGGTTGAGGTAGGCGTTGGTCTGAATCGTTTCGGGTTGAACGACGAGCCCGATCACTGGAATGATGACCGCGAGCCCCAAAATCTCCACAATGCTGTTGGTGAAGATGCTCAACAGTAAAAACACAGAGCGCTTACGCTCCTGCTGATTCAGCAGCGCGTACACCCGGCGAAGAATGGCATATGTCGAAGGAGGAGCGGGCAACGGGAGTTGGGCTTTACGGTGTGACGGTTCTGGATTTGACGGCTTGTGCGGGGCAACCACGGTATATGGTATATGGTTCGAGGTCGGAAGTCGCCATGCTGCCGGCAGTGAGCACGGCATGGGATTGGCACTTCACCCCTGGCGTCACGGCGCTCTTGGCACCCATCCACACACCGTCTTCGAGAACGATGGGTCCAGTCTTGAGATCGAAGGTGGCCTTTGAGTAATCGTGGTTTCCACAAAGCAACAGCGAACCTTGGGAGATGCACACATGGCTGCCGATGACCACCCGGTCGAGGTTGTCGATCCAAGCCTGTTCCCCGATCCAGACATGGTCGCCCACTTCCAGTTTCCATGGGTATTTGATGGTCACCCGCGGCTTGATGACAGCGCCGCTGCCGATGTGCGCTCCGAACACCCGCAGCAGTCCGACCTTCAATCCCGAAGGCCAAGGGAACCACGTTTGAAAAAAGAGTCCGCTGGCCACCACCCAGAGCGCACGAGCCACTACATTCCCGGGGTTGTAGCCGGAATTGTCGAACAGGTCTAGGCGAGTGGCGATTTGGTGTGACATCAAGTTAAAGGTCGGTCGTTGGCTACGACCTCATGGCTCCACACAGAAAGAATACCCAAACAAAATTGTAAATAAAATCGCCTTCAAGACACAGGCGAATCGCCTTTACGTTGTGCCACAATCTTTGGCAATCACCGCTGAATCGTCTGCGCGCGATCCGGTCCCACGCTTACCACTTTGACCGGAATCTTCATTTCGTCTTCGACCATCGCGATGTAGTCGTGGAGGCTTGCAGGCAGGCCTTCTACCGTCGTCACACCGGTCAAATCTTCCTGCCAACCCTTGTGATCGGAATAGGTCGGCGTGACTTCGTCGGGCTCGATGCCAAACGGCAAATTCGACGTGGTTGCTCCAGCATGTTCGTACGCATGGCACACAGGAATCGCATCAAATCCGCTCAGTACGTCGGCCTTCATCATGGCGAGTTGGGTGACGCCATTGACGCGGCAGGCATAACGCAGTTGAACGAGGTCGAGCCAACCGCAGCGGCGTGGACGCCCGGTGGTGGCGCCGTATTCACCGCCCGCTTCGCGCAAGGCTTCACCCGTCTCGTCGAGAAGTTCGGTCGGGAAGGGACCGCTGCCCACGCGGGTGCAGTACGCCTTGAAAATCCCAATCACCTCGCCGATGCG
>DJYV01000007.1:2444-19290 GCA_002448555.1 Flavobacteriales bacterium UBA6969 | reverse complement strand
GGATAGGTGCCGAAGTCGATGTCCAACATGGTTCCCTGGGCGCCTTCCGCCAACACCCGCTTGCCGGCGTCGAGGGCTTCGTTGAGGAAGTGCTCGGTATCGATGAGTTGGAGTTGGCCCAATTCTTTCGCGGCGGCGAGCCACTCCGCCTCCACGCTTTCGAGGTCGTACTCGAAGTTGGGGTACTGAGCAAGGAGGCCGAGGTGCTTGGTGCGCAGCGCTTGGTAGCGCTCATCGAACTTACCGCTGGTGAGGTCGCCCACACGGAGGCCGTTGCGACCGGTCTTGTCCATGTAGGTCGGACCGATGCCCTTGAGGGTCGAGCCGATTTTGGCCTTGCCTTTGGCTTGTTCCGATGCTGCGTCGAGCAGGCGGTGAGTGGGAGCGATTAGGTGCGCGCGCCGGCTGATATACAGGTTGGGGCGGGGGTCCACACCGGCGTCGAGGAGTTGGGTGATTTCGCGCTTGAAAATGACCGGATCGATGACAACGCCATTGCCGACGACGTTTTGGGTGCCTTCGCGGAACACGCCGCTCGGGATGGTATGAAGGACGTGCTTCTTGCCGTCAAAAATCAACGTGTGTCCGGCGTTGGGTCCGCCTTGGAAGCGCGCGATGATGTCGTACTGCGGGGTGAGGACATCCACGATTTTTCCTTTTCCCTCGTCGCCCCATTGGAGGCCCAAAAGCACATCAACCTTCATGTGAACCGGTCTTTTTCAAAGGTGCAAATTTGGGCAATCCTGCGGGGCTTTCCTACCCCTTGTGAAGGGATGTGGAAAAAGGTCATTGCTCGGGCTTTTTCCGCGCGTAGACATTAAGGCTGTGGTGCATGACCTCGATATCAAAAAGCTCTTCCAACGTGGCCTTAATCTGTTGGATGCGTGGATCACAAAATTCGATGACTTCGCCTGTGTCAGCGAGGATGACGTGGTCGTGCTGCTTGACGCGGTAGCACTTCTCGTATTGGGCCACTTTCTCGCCAAACTGGTGCTTGCGGACCAAATTGCAATCGATCAATAGTTCCACGGTGTTGTACAGGGTCGCACGGCTGACCCGGTATTCCTTGGTCTGCATGGTGGCGAACAAGGACTCGATGTCAAAATGCCCTTCAAAGTCGTAAATCTCCTTGAGGATGGCGAAGCGTTCGGGTGTCTTGCGGTGGCCGTTTTGCTCGAGGTAGGTCTCAAACAAATAGCGCACTTGGTTGCTCACTTCAACGGGTTTCATCGCAGTGGTTTAACGTCGAAGATAGGGTCAAAGTTGGTCCAATAGCTCTTTCAAGCTGTCCTCCTCCGACCGCTCTGTGGTGTCGATGTCGATGAAGTTTTCCAGAGGCGCTTCGTAATCGGTCGCATGCCGGTCCTCGCGACCTCGCTGCTCTGTGGTATGGACGTAGACTTCAGTCACCTCAGCGCTCGCCTTCAATTCCTCGCGGATGTTCCGGTACGGCGCAACCAATGAGACCACCACGGTGCGCCCTTGGTTTTGCAGATAGTGCGCGATGGTTTGTGCCCGGCGGATGTTCGCCTCGCGGCCGGTACGGCTGTAATCGGCATTCGCAGTCAGCGCGCGCAAGTCGTCCCCGTCCACGTGGAAAGGCTCGGTCCCTTGGGCGCGGAGGTGCGCGATGAGGGCTTTTGCGAGGGTCGTTTTGCCGTGGCCGGGTTGGCCAGTGAACCAATAGATCATGGGCAATTAGCTGACGAATCCCGCGGCAACGGTCAAATTCGTGCCGGGGTCGATGAGGATAAACGAGCCAGTTGTGCGGTTGCGGCGGTAGTCGTCCGCCAGCAGGGGCGAAGCGGTGCGCAAGCGGACACGGGCGATGTCATTCATGCCGACCTGTTTGTCGTCTTCGTTGCGGTGCAACGTATTGATGTCGACTTTGTAGAGCACTTCACGGATCATGGACTTGACTTCCGTGGTACCGTGGCGCACGATGTAACGCACGCCTGGATTCAACCCCTCTTCCCCCATCCAACAGAGTTGCGCATCGATTTCCTGCAGGCTCTGGGGTTGGTTGTTTTCTCGGACCAACATGTCTCCACGCGAGAGATCGATGTCGCTCTCCAACGTAATCGTGACGCTCTGCGGCGGAAAGGCGCGCTCAACAGCGTCAGCGCCAACGAAAATTTCCTTGACACTGGACTGCATACCGCTCGGGAGGGCTACCACTTCGTCGCCCACCTTGAACACCCCTGAAGCGATCCGACCGGCGTACCCGCGGAAGTCTCGCGCCTCATCCGTTTGGGGGCGGATGACGTATTGAATGGGGAAGCGGCAGTCTTGCAAATTGCGGTCGCTGCCGACGTGCACTTCTTCCAAGTGGCTCAGCAAGGTGCCGCCTTCGTACCAAGGCATCTTCGCCGATGCTTCCACCACATTGTCGCCCAACAGCGCGCTTATCGGAATGAACTTGATGTCCGGAATGTCGAGCCTCGAAGAGAAATTGCGGAAAGCAGAGGTGATAGTCTGGTACGCGTCTTCGTTGAAGTCTACGAGGTCCATTTTGTTTACGCAGACCACGAGGTGCTTGATGCCCAACAGCGATGCGATGAAGCTGTGCCGGTGGGTCTGTTCCACGAGCCCATGCCGGGCATCGATCAAGATGATGGCCAAGTCGGCGGTCGATGCGCCGGTCACCATGTTGCGGGTGTATTGCACGTGTCCGGGCGTATCAGCGATGATGAACTTGCGGCGCGGTGTGGCGAAGTAACGGTACGCGACATCGATGGTGATGCCTTGTTCGCGCTCCGCGCGCAACCCATCGGTCAGCAGACTCAGGTCTGCATTTTCAAGGCCTTTCTTGCGGCTGGAGTTTTCTACGGCCTCCAATTGGTCTTCGAAGATGCTCTTGCTGTCGTAGAGCAACCGTCCAATGAGCGTGCTCTTGCCGTCGTCTACGCTGCCCGCCGTGGTAAAACGGAGGAGGGAGTTTTGATTGGTTGTGCTCATCAGAAGTACCCTTCTTTTTTGCGGTCCTCCATGGAGGTCTCGCTGCGTTTGTCGTCGACACGGCCGCCGCGCTCGGTAATGCGGGTAGCGGCTACTTCGGCGGTGATTTTTTCCAAGGTGTCTGCGTCGCTCGCGATGGCCCCGGTGATGGTCAGGTCCCCAAGTGTTCGGAACCGCACCCGCATCATCTCCGGCGTTTCGCCGTCACGGTGTGGCAGGTGTTCGCTGTGGGCGAGAATGACACCGTCGCGCACCACGCATTTGCGGTCGTGGGCGAAATAAAGGCTTGGTAGCGCGATTTTTTCGCGGGTGATGTAGTTCCAGATATCCAGTTCAGTCCAGTTGTTTAGTGGAAAGACCCGAAAGTGCTCGCCGGGCATGTGATTGCCGTTGAAAAGGTTCCACAACTCGGGGCGCTGGTGTTTCGGATCCCACTGCCCAAAATCGTCCCGGTGGCTGAAGAAGCGTTCCTTGGCACGGGCTTTCTCTTCGTCGCGTCGTGCTCCACCGATGCAGGCGTCGTACTTGCCTTCTTCGATGGTATCGAGGAGCGTAGTGGTCTGCAATCGGTTGCGGCTCGCCTGTGCTCCGGTCTCTTCCCGCACGCGTCCGGCGTCGATGGTGGCCTGCACACTTCCCACCACAAGTTGTACCCCGAGCCGCTCCGCGAGCGCGTCACGGAATTCAAGGGTCTCCAGGAAATTGTGCCCGGTGTCGATGTGCACCAGCGGCATGGGGATGCGGGCAGGGGCGAATGCCTTCGCCGCCAAATGCGTCACCACAATGCTGTCTTTTCCGCCGCTGAAGAGGATGGCCGGTCGTTCAAATTGGGCGGCAACCTCGCGCAGCACGAACATCGATTCCGCTTCCAGTTCGTCCAAATGGTCCAATTGGTAGTCTTGCGTCATAGCTGCCCTAAAGTTCGGGGTGAATCACGAACGACCCAATTTTCCGTATCGGTACCACGCCCGTTCGTGAAAATAGTACAAGGCCATCTTCAGGACACTTTCTGCAACGGCCACACTCGTGGCTTTCTGCACAGCTTTGGCGTCGTCTTGGAAAAAAAACCAAGCCAACAAAAACGTAGTTCCCGAGGCGATAATGCGCCACGTTATGGCTTTGGCAAGGTGGCGGATACGAGATTTTTTAACGTTGGGCATGGTCGTCAGGGTCAAGAAAGGATAGAAGGTAAGGTAATTCGGCGGCACGAGATAATCACGCAGGGCGCCGATGAAGTGCCTCCGACGGTTGAGGGTGTGCATCGCGTCATCTGGTTGCTGTCAAGGGCTTCACCTTTCCAGCAGTTCACGGTACAGCTGAACGTGCAGTCGAGCAACTTCGTCGCCCGAGAAACGGTGAACGTTGACGCGCCCTTTGTCAATGGTGCGCGCACAAAGCTCGGCATCGTTTAAGGCGTTGCGCAGGGCCTCCTGGATGTCCGATTCATTCTTGGGGTCGACCAAGATGGCGCCACCTCCCGCGTGGCTTTTCATGGGCTCGATGGCGGACGTCACGCAGGGCTTGCCGAAGACCTGGGCTTCGATGACCGGCATCCCAAAACCCTCGTGTGTGGATACGAAGGCCACAGCATCACAGCCGAGGTATAGCCGTTCCAGTTCTTCATCCGAGACGTTGGTATGAAGGGAATGGCTCAGAGGACCCCTAGCTTGGAGGCGATTCAACTCGTCCGTTGGCGGTCCCACAATGGCCAAATGGCATCGCAGGGCTTCACAGGCCGACCATACGCGTGCCAGGTTTTTGTTGGGGGCTGTGCCCATTTGCAGGATAATCTTCTGGTCGGTGGGGAAGCGGTGTGCATCGGACGCTTCCAGCGACTGACTCCGGATGGCGGCGGGGATAACCAGTCGCTTTTGGCCGGGAATGGCCGGGACCAGTTTACCGAGGCGTTCTCGTGTTTTTTGCGATACACAGACAACTGTGTCACAATGCCGAAGCGGCCACTTGAACCAGATGAAGAGGAGCAACCAACGCTTGAGCTTCGAATGAGCCGGGTCTTGGACGTGACCGACATCGTGCATTGTTAATATGCGATGCTTGGCTCGAACGAAAGGCAATACGTAATGAATATCTCCTGTAATGTGGGCGATATCGGCCTGAATTTGAAGCGCGGCCCAACAGTTTTGAAGCATAGAAAAGAGCCCGCTGGTGGGCCGAGGCACAACGTGCACCATCGGCTGTATGGCAGGTGGCGCAACCGTTTGCATGCCTCCGTCGATGGCTTCAAAGCAGCGTTCGATGCTGTGGTTGGTTTTTGCGCGTGGGTGGCGCATGAGCCATGTGACCGACGATTTCATGGGTGAGGGGTATGCCGTTGACGGGCCATCAATTCAGCGATTTGAATTGCTGGTACGCGAAGAAGTAGCCGTACACGAAAAAGGGAAATCCATTCAAAATGAAATTTCCTTGCCGGAATAACTGCAACAAAAGGGTGACAAGGAAGGCTGCACTGATCAGTTTCAACACCAGTCCTTTGTGGTCATAAAGTTGCACTTTGAAATATTGGATGCGCAAGAAAAACAGCGTTAGTAGGATGCCGAAAAGCCCCAATTCAGAGGCAATGCGCAAGAACATACTCGAAGCGTCAGGAGCATTTTGTTCGGCATAGGCAAAAGCGGTCGTATCCCGCAGGATGCTGTATTTCTTGGTGGCCACCGGGTGAGAACCCAAGCCGCTTCCTACCCAAGGGTTTCGGCTGAAATTTTCCCAGGTAATCACCGCGTGGTTGTACAAAATGGCACTTGAGCCGTGAACGTTGGTTTCGGCAACTTCTGTCGCATTCCGCAATCCCACCAAGCGTTCGCTGATTTCAGGGACTGACCGGGCGATGGTTACCGTCAATAGCACCAAGAATCCCGAAAACAGCAGGGTGCGCAATTGGCGTTTGATGAGCAGAATCAGCGCGAAGGAGACCAGCAGTCCGACCAATGCCATGGTGCTGTAGGTCAACACCAACGCCACCAAAATCGCCAAAGCCTGCCAACGTTTCAACCACAACCCTCGGTCTTGCAGGTACGCGTCAAAATCAGGTTGCCGGAAGAACAACCGCCACAAGGCGAAGAGCCCAGCGGGGGCGATGGAATTGGCGAAATACGTGGGCTCACCTAGCGTCGAGGCGATGCGGATGCCAAATGCCGCTGGGGTGAGGTTGAGCTTGAGAAAAGCACTCAATGCGGCGTAAATCCCGATAGGAAAGAGGCTGTCGAGGAAGATCAACAGGCCGAGCACCGCAACGATCAAAGCACCTTTCAGGTAGAGCCGAAATCCTCGGATGACGTCTTCACCGATGTATTGCCAGAGGTACCAGTAGTAGAGGTATGGCAACACCAAACTTCCAAAAACCTTGGTGTATTCCCCCGAGGTGACGATGCCTTCGAGCACTCCCGAACTGCCAACCAACCCCACAAGCCCCAACGCTAGGGCTACCCGGAAGGGAAATCGAAACCGCAGCACCCAAAACGGCAGAAGGGCGTACATGCACAAAAATGGACCGTACCCAAGCGGGCCGGGAAACAACCGAAATGAATACCGAAACAGAAAGAGGTCGAGAAATGGAAACGCAATCAAGCAAAACGTCCCCAACCGCTGTAGCACATGCCCTTTTGGACTGAACCCATCCTTGGATCGGTCCGGTGATGACAGTTTTGGTTCTCGTGTAGCTGTGTTCATTCGTTGCGTCCTCGTTGCTCAAAAATAGGCGATGAAAGGGACGCGCTAGGAATCGAACGCAATGAGCACAAGGTGCTTGTATCCTTTAGAGCAACCCTTCGATGATGCTCTCAACCGTGTGTCCCTCAGCTTCAGCCTTGTAGTTGCGGACGATGCGGTGCCGCAGGATGGGTGTGGCTACCGCGCGAACGTCCTCGATGTCGGGGCTGTATTTGCCATTGAGGGCGGCGTTGACTTTGGCGCCGACGACTAAGTATTGTGAAGCTCGAGGTCCAGCGCCCCAAGAGAGGTAAGCATTGACGTCGGTAGTGGCGCGTTCGCGGCCTGGGCGCGTCTTGCCCACGAGGCCCACGGCGTACTCAAGGACGTTGTCAGCAATGGGCATGCGGCGGATGAGTTGCTGGAAGTACGCGATTTCATCGCCGGTGATGACGGCGTTGACGTTGGCCACGGCGTCGGCGGTGGTCGCCTTCACTACGCTCAGCTCCTCTGCGTAAGTCGGGTAGTCGACCCAGGTGTTGAACATGAAGCGGTCGAGTTGGGCCTCCGGAAGAGGGTAGGTGCCTTCTTGTTCAATGGGGTTCTGCGTGGCGAGCACGAAAAACGGCGACGGGAGTGGGTAATGTTGGCCGGCAACCGTGACCGAGCGTTCCTGCATCGCTTCGAGTAGTGCGGACTGCGTTTTGGGCGGCGTCCGGTTGATCTCGTCGGCGAGGACGATGTTGGCAAACAGTGGCCCTTTCATGAATTTGAATTGGCGTGACTCGTCGAGGATTTCGGAACCAACGATGTCGGAGGGCATCAAGTCGGGCGTGAACTGAATGCGGTTGAAGCTCAGGCCGAGGGCTTGGGCGATGGTATTGACGAGGAGGGTTTTAGCGAGGCCGGGCACGCCGACTAGCAGCACGTGGCCGCCAGCAAAAATCGCCGTGGTCATCTCCTTGATAACGTGCTCTTGCCCCACGATTACCTTGCCAATCTCCGCCAGCAACGCTTGGTGCTTCCCGTTCAATGCCTCCAGGGCCTCCTTGTCCGATTCGTACATGTTTTTCGCTTGAATGTCGTGCTCAATGGCCTGAGACACCCTTTGTGCAGCAGGCCTGGTCAAAGATAACGCACGAATTGACCCGGCCTTGCGGGTGTCAGGCACTTTTCAATGTTGTAGCACAGAAAGCATTTTGACGGTTACCCCATCCACTGCCCTACTTTCCGTAGTGGCTTCATCACCAACGTCCATGGCATCGGCCGCAGCCCGTTCATGCGCCATGCGCGTCGGTCTTCGCGGTTGGCACGAAGGCGGTTTCCCCAGCTGGCGTTGCTCACTCCGCCCGTTCGCATTTTGACTAACACTTCGGGTAAATAGGTGGCGCTGACTCGGTGCTTTTGCAGCATGCGCAGCATCAATTCGTAATCGGCTGCAGAGCGCAATTCCAGTGAATACACGCCATGCTTGGCGTACATGGATCGGGCTAGGAAGAATGTCGGATGCGGCGGCATCCACCCCTGCAGAAAGCTTCGTGGCCCCTTCTCGCCGCTGCGCCAGCGGCGCACTACCCGACCCGACCCGTCCGCGGCTACGTAATCGAGGTCGCCGTACAACGCTTTCGCGCTCGTCTTCCCCAAACGCGCTGCCACTGCCGCCAGCACACCGTTGTGTGCGTAAGCGTCGTCGGCATTGAGGATGCCGATGAAGTCGCCGGTCGCCGCGGCCACGCCTTTGTTCATGGCATCGTACAGCCCGCGGTCGGATTCGGATATGATGTGGGCGATGCCGTCGCGGTGGGGCTCCAGAGCGGCGAGGGTGCCGTCGGTGGACGCGCCGTCCACGATGATGTACTCGAGTTCGAAACCGTCTTGTCGTTGGCCGACAACAGACGCCACCGCCTCAGCGATGGTGGCCTCCGCATTGAACGCGACGGTGACGATGCTGATCTTCATTCGGCCGCACCTGTCGAAGATCCGGCCGTCCAGTCTTGGTCGAATGCGCAGGTAGCGTATGGCGCGTCAATGCGCACGTAGGTGTCGTCAATGGCGCGGGTCGTCCATTCGGTCATCTGCTCTTGGCGCAACCTGTCTTCGACGATGGCTTGGAAGTACCCAAAATCCTGCGTGGGGTTGGCTCGGTGGGCCGCGACGCGCTCCTCCAATTGCACCGTGATCCAATAGCCTTGGTCGTCTTCGTCGGTGAGCTGGATGGGTTCGGAAGATTCGCCGGGTTGGAGGGCATTGAGGAGGAAAAACAGGTTCGGATCGATCTCGTCAGAACCGAACAGCGTGCCGCCGTCGCGGCTATTGACGACGAGACCGCCCTGATTTTTGGTCTCCTCCCGGGTGGAGTATTCGAGCACCGCCTCCTCGAAACCCAATTCACCGGCGTCGAGCCGCTGCGCGATGCTGTCCATTTCGCTGCCCATGTCGGCGAGCGCCGCCGGGTCCACTTTCGGGGACATCAGCACGTGACAGGCGCTGAACACCTGGCCGCGGCGGTCCGTGACGCGGAGGAAGTGGTAGCCGAAATCCGTTTCAAAAACGGGGGAGAGGTCGCCGATGGGCGTGTCGAACACCGCTGCTTCGAACTCGGGCACGAATTGTCCGCGGTTGATGTTTGGGTAACAGCCGCCTTTGTACTTGCTGCCGGGGTCTTCCGAGTGGCGCGACGCGGCCAAGGTCATGCTCAGCGCGCCGGTCGAAACGCGGGTTCGGATCGAGTCGAGGAAATTGCGTACGTCGGCTTTCTGCGCTTCGGTGATGGCGGGTTGTAGGACCAGCTCACGGTAGCGGACCGCTTCGGGGATGAGGGGGAGGCTGTCGGCCGGTGACTCGGCGAAGAGCTGTTGGACTTCGGCGGGAGTAGCGCGTACCTGCTGATTGATTTGGGCTTGCATGCGGCCTGCGAGCAGTTGTTCCATGACCGGTTCTTGGAATTCTGCTTTCCACTCGCTGACGCTTTGGCCGTATTCTGCCTCGAAGGCCTCGACGCTGCCAAACATCTGGATGTAGTAGGCTAGTCGGCGATCGATTTCGTCCATCACTTCGGCTTCCGTGACTTCCAGGCTGTCCAATTTGGCATGGTGCACGAGGAGCTTTTGGAAGATCAACTCTTCGAGCAAATTGCATCGCTGCACCTCGGTGAGCTCGCCGGTCTGACCGCTTTGGGCAAGCTGCGCCCGCATGGCAAAAGCCTGAGCTTCCACCTCGCTTTCCAACACAATTCCATCTCCCACCACCGCCACAATGGCGTCAATGGGCGTGGTTTCCACATTGGGCTGAGCAAAGGCTGCCGGCCGCGCTGTGAGCATCAAAACAAGGAGGAAGAAGAAAGGGGTCAATCGGCACATGGCGAAGCACATATCAGGAACGAAGGTAAGGGTTGGACCGGTTCAACGCGTCACAATAAATGCACATCCAATAGGAGTTTCTCAGTCGAATTTTTCCACGTCTCCATCGGCCCACGCCTTGATGACTAACTGCTCTTCCATGGCGAGGAGCAATTCCTGTTGGCGCCTGTGCAAAATCATGTCGACTACCTCGTCGCGCACGGCTGAAAACGGAGCCACGTTATCCTTCAGGGCGTGCTCCAAAAAGCGCACCAAGTAACGCCGCCCATCCGCCTCAAAATCGACAAGCCGTCGGCTCGAAAGTTGCGATTCCGTTCGGTAAAAATTCATCGGAACCTCTTTCGTAAAGGCGCTCAACGTCCACCACGTGTCTCCATCCAATCCATAGATCGCCCCGTTCTCCACGCACCAACGCTCAATCGCGAGCATCCCCGTTGAATCGACCTCGGCAAAAGCCCGGGGAATGGTGTCCATCACAGCCGTTTCTGGTGCGTTGATGAAGAGCACGCGCACGGCATAATCGCTGAGCATAAAGGACGCCTGGTTTACGTTATAAAACGACAGGGCTTCCGCCTCATTTACCTCAGTGTTGAGGCGTTCGTTGATGTAGCGTTCTTTGAAAGCGTGGAGCAACAGCGCGTTGCGGTAGGCCGTCAATTCTTCGTTGAAGGCGGCTTGTTCTGGTTGTATTGCGGCCTCTGCTTGAGCAACCAAGATCTGTTCGCGCACCCACTGGTCCACGTAGCGTTCAGCCGCGGTGGTGGAGTCATCGGGGTTCAGCCCCTCTGGAATGCGCTGGGTGACGCGGTCTGCAGTGAGGACGTGTTTGCCAACACGGGCCAACGCTTCAGATGGAGTCCCCGCACTATCGCTACACCCAGTCCATCCCACACACAAGCCGCAGGCCAAGGCCCACCATGCGATAGGAAGGCCCCACCGTTGCATCAGTCGGCGAGGGTATGGAGTAATGTGCGATTGACCTCGACGGCTGTCCCAGCGCTCAAGGCCTCAATCCACTCGGCTTCCAAGTGGTCTTGGTAGGCCGCGATGACCTGACCGCGGGCTTCGGCGAGCGTCTTGGGCTCCGGCGAGCGCACAGCCTCCACGTGCACGAGCACGGTTTCGTCGCCGCCGCCTTCATACGTGGCGAAGACCGGTGCCTTGGTCGCCAACGTTCCGGCAGCTGCATCGGCCAGCACCTTGTCTCCCCAGGTGTTGTCGCCTTCGCTGAAACGTCCAGAGGTCAAGGTGATGGAATTGCCGTTTTCGGCGTTGTAATCGCGCTGGAATGCCACGAGGTCTTTCCCTTTCTTGACGGCTTTGCGGGCCGCCTTGACGGACTTCTCGTCGGCGCAGGTGAAGATCTCCACCTCGGCGCGCGTGCCCCACATGAAATCACCCACGTGTGCCGCGTGGTAGGCTTCCAAGCCTGCCGTGTCTTTCACAGCCTTGCTCCACACCTTCTCATCGGTCAATTCAAAAAGCAGGATGCCGTCGTGGTATTCTTCCATCAGCAATCGGAAATCATCGTGCTTGGACTCGAGACGGGCGTCCTCAAAGTCGAGGAGGAGCTTATCCGACCACGACGCAAATTGTTCGTCGATGACGGTGTTGGTACCCGCATCGGCATTGCGGATCTTCACGATGTTCAAGTAGCCCACAAAATCGGCCACGGTGGCGGATTCGTCACCGATGGTCAGCAAGGTGGCCGCAGCGGTTTTGCTCGGCACGTTTGTGAGCGGATGGCCTGGGAAGAACACGCTGTCCTGTTTGGCGGCGATGCGCTTCAGGGACTTGATCGCAGTGGCGTTGGATGTGTAATTGTATTCGACCTTGAGGTTTTCCAGGAACGATGCTCGCGTCAATTCGGACCGGCTGTCGCGGCTGACTTTCTTCTGCAATTCGCGTTTTGACGCTTCAAAGGTGGCGGGAGCGCGGTATTCAAGGCGCTTGACGATGTGCCAGCCGTACGAGGTCTTGAACGGTGCGGAAATCTGTCCGTCTTCGGTCAGGCCGAACGCAGCGTTTTCAAACTCCTCGACCATTTTGCCCGTGCCGAACCAAGGCAGTTCGCCGGCCTTGCTCGCCGTTGAGGCGTCTTCAGACATCTTCAGTGCGAGCTCTTCCCATGGAATGCCCTTGCCCAGCAGGTCGTGGATGGAATTGATGCGTTCTTCAGCAGCCTTCAACGTCGCGTCGTCTGCGCCTTCCTTCGTGCGGATCATGATGTGCGCGGCACGGATTTCACCACGGGCATCCCGGCGGCCGGTCACTTCGAGGAAATGGTAGCCATAGCGCGTCCGCACGATGGAGCTGAGGTCGCCGACGGCCGTGGTGTACGCGGCTTCTTCAAACGGATAGACCATCTGAAACGCGCTGAACCAGCCGAGGTCGCCGCCGTTGTCGCGGACGCTGGGGTCGTCAGAACCTGCTTTGGAAAGGGCGACGGCCTCAAAATCCTCGCCGTTGGCGATGCGCTCACGCATGGCCTCAGCGCGTTTGTAGGCTTTGAGGGTGTCGGCAGGCTTGGCCTGTGCGCTGCACGAGATCAAGATGTGGCGCGCACGTACCTCCTCCTGCTTGCGTTCCCATGCCTGGCGCACTAGTTCATCGAGCAAATCGTTGTTGGTGAGGTAGGGGCGAGCCAATTGGGTGCGGTAGCCGGCGAGTTCCTTTTGAAAGGTCTCCACGGTGTCCATGCCGAGCGCCTCAGCAGCCTGGACCTTGAGTTTGAAGTTGATGAACAACTCCATGTATTCGTCCAGTGCGGCCTCGGTGATGACGCTGTCGCGGTTGTTTTTGAGGAAAATATGCTCAAAATCGGCAAGCGACACGGCCTCCTCTCCAACGGTAAGGACGACTTCTTCCTGCGCATGGGCAGGGGTTGCGGCCAAGAAGGCAGCGAAAATCATGCAGGCAGCGCCTGCTGTTGTGTTCAACAGGTTTTTCATCTTCAGGATGGTCTTAACGCAAACTGTAATTCGGTGCTTCACGCGTGATGGTCACGTCGTGGGGGTGGCTTTCTTTCACGCCGGCAGCGGTCATTCGGACGAACTGCGCGCCTTGAAGGGCTGCAATGTCCGGGGCGCCGCAGTAGCCCATGCCGGCCCGGAGGCCGCCAGTCACTTGGTGCATGACTTCGAGTACGGTGCCTTTGTAGGGGACGCGGCCGCTGATGCCTTCAGGCACGAGTTTTTTGAGGTCGTCTTCCGCATCTTGGAAGTAGCGGTCTTTGGAGCCCTTTTGCATCGCCTCCAAGGAACCCATGCCGCGGTAGGTTTTGAATCGGCGCCCTTCGTATATGATGGTTTCGCCTGGGCTCTCTTCGGTGCCCGCGAGCATGGAGCCGATCATCACGGTATCTGCGCCTCCGGCGATGCCTTTGACGATGTCGCCCGTGAAGCGGATGCCACCGTCTGCAATGACGGGAACTCCCGTGCCGCGCAGCGCTTCAGACACCTCCATTACGGCACCGAGCTGGGGAACGCCGACACCTGCAATGACACGGGTCGTGCAAATCGAGCCCGGTCCGATGCCCACTTTGACGGCGTCAGCGCCGGCCTCCACTAGAGCCTTGGCGGCTTCGGCGGTGGCGATGTTGCCGCAAACTACGTCGATGGACGGGAAGGCCGCCTTGACTTTTGCCAGCGTTTCGAGAACGCCGCGGCTGTGGCCGTGCGCCGTGTCGATGATGACCGCGTCGACGCCGGCGTTGACCAGCGCTTCGGTGCGGTTGATGGTGTCGTGCGTGACCCCCACCGCTGCAGCGACGCGTAACCGGCCCCATTCATCCTTGCAGGAGTTGGGGAAGGTGCTGAGCTGGATGATGTCGCGGTAGGTGATGAGGCCGACGAGCTTTCCGTCGCCGTCGACCACCGGCAGTTTTTCGATGCGGTGGGCACGCAAGAGTTGCTCGGCCTTTTCAAAATCTGAACCGTCCTGAGTGACGATGAGGTTGCTGTCCGTCATGACGTCAGCCACTGCGCGGTCGTAATTCTTTTCAAAACGGAGGTCGCGGTTGGTGACAATTCCAACCAAGGTGTTGGTCTCGTCCACCACGGGAATGCCTCCGATTCGGTGTTCCTTCATGATGGCAAGCGCGTCCCCTACGGAGGCCTCGCGGGAGAGGGTCACCGGATCTTGGATCATGCCGCTTTCCGAACGCTTCACACGGCGTACTTCGGCGGCCTGCTCGGCGATGGTCATGTTCTTGTGGATGACGCCGATCCCGCCTTGGCGGGCCATGGCGATGGCCATAGCGCTGCCCGTCACCGTGTCCATGGCCGCGGAGATGACCGGAGTTTTCAAGGTGATGTTCCGAGAGAAGTTGCTCGCGAGTTGCACGTCGCGTGGGAGCACTTCGGAGTACGCGGGAATGAGGAGGACATCGTCGTAGGTCAAGCCTTCGCCGACGATTTTTGGTTTTTGTGAATTGTTGGCCATTGTGGTCAATTGAATCGGGGGCCGAAACCTTTCAATCGCATGGATTTACGGGTTACGATTCGCGCAAAATTAGGGAAAATACAGGCTCACGCCGAGCCCGATTTGCCAACTTATTCTCCGTTGAGCACGTGCACCAATCCCTGCCGGTCGTAATAGCGTCCCGACCCGTCTTGTATGGTGATGAAGTACCCATAAGTGCCCTCGGGGACAAACTGGTCTTTGTAGGTGCCGTCCCAGCCCGTTGCAAAATCCTCCGTGGAGAACAGTACGTCGCCCCAGCGGTTGTGAATTTCCATCCGGTAATTGGCAAAATCAGCAAAGCTCACCACGGGTTGGAAGGTGTTGTTGACCCCGCCAATGAGGATGGCATTCGGGATCCACACCACCGGTTCCTGCTGCAGGCACAGTTCGTTCGAAAACGCATAATTGATGCTGCCGGCCGGCCCGGGGAGGGCGTCCGTGGCTTCGATGAGGTAGCAAAAGTCACCCGGGCTGTAAAGCAGCGCGCTTACGTCGTCTTCCCACGTTAACACCGTGCTAGGCAGGGTCGTCAAGAGTTCCGTGGCGTTGCCGAGATTGTACTTGCGGTAGATGCGGTAACCGGCTGTGGCCCCGGGGAATTCCGCGTAGGGCGTCCAGTGCAGGGTGTTTTTGAGGAGCTGAAAATCAGAGATGCCTCGCAACCACACCGTTTCCGCCGTGTTCGACATGCCGACAGAATCGCTGCAAAAATTCTCGACCCGCACGCGGTAGCTGTAACTGGATTCATCGGTTTGGGCCGTGTAGTCCGTGTACATGAGCGTCATGCCGCCCACGCCCTCTTGGGTCTCGAGGTCGGTAAACTCGGCTTCGCTGGAGCGTTTGCGTTGTAGGGTATAGGCGTGTGTGTCGTTCGAGTTAGGGTCCAGGTCGACAATGATGTTGACCGTCCCACTGTCCGAAACGGAAGCCCGGCGCAACGACGTGAAACTCGGGGCGCCAGGGTAGCTGAACTCGAGGGTCCGGGCGTTGGAGAGGACCTCGAGGCCAGACGCCATTTCCGCGACAATGTGGTATTTGTATGTCGCCCCAAACGTCGCTCCTTCATGGACAAACGCATTGGTATTTGCATCGACCACACCCACTTCTTGCAGCCCGGACCAGTTGCCGCTTCCCGTTGGCATTTCTTCGTCGATCCAGATGTGGTAACTCGCGACCTCGGAGTCGAGGTTGTAAGTGCCCACCCATGACAGGGTGGCCTGGTCGGAGCACAACGTCGTCGAGGCATTCAGGAACAGGCTCGAAGCGCAGTAGGGGCTTGCGGCACCCGGATCGGGTTCGCCGTTGATGAAGCACTCATCAAACGCCGCCACGTTGTACGATTCGATGTAAGACTGGACATTCGAGTTCATGTCGATGTACCACGTTGCAGCGGGATCGTATAGGGTGTCGATGGCCATTTGGAAACCGCCGTTGCAGAGGTAGATGATGTACCCGGCGAGGTCGTCCGCGTCACTTGGTTCCCACGTTACAACGGCTTCTTGTAAGGCATAATCCACTTGCACCGCGGTGATGACCGGCGGGTCCGGATCCAGTTCGTCTGATAGTTGGGAACCCGCGACATTAGATACGTGGGTGCAATCGCCTGCCGGGTTGAGTTGGGTCACCCGAAACGACAAGTCACCCTCGCATTCTTGCAGCGCATACTGCGCCGTCATCATGCCGCCGTTGTCGGCAATGGAATTGATTTGCAGCCAATTGCCGTCCGCATCCAAAAATTCGACTGCAAGTGGCTCCGGGAACGGAACACCACTCGTACCGATGCGGGGGCTGTTGAAGTTCAGGTCGACCAGCCCGGGCGTCAACGAGGGGTCCGCCGTGAGATGAATGCTGCAAAGCGTGTCGGAAGATGGACCAAACACGCCGGCCGGCCCTTCGGTCACAACGAAGTAACACAGCTCGGTGGTCTCCGCGCTGTACGTGGTGTTTACGAAGGCCGGAGCCTCGGGGTCGGTGGGGTCGGGGATGCTGTAGGTTTCGAGGACGAGGCCTGCGGAAGGTTCGTACAGATGCAGAACGTACTGCTCAAAGTCGCCGGCGGGATCCACGGCCTGATTCCATGTCACTGCCGCGTAGCCCTGGTCGTTCACCTGCACGCACGACATGTCAACCGCCAACTGGCCCAGTCCAGCCGTGCAAACCAGGGTGCTCAGCGCCAGCGCAACTGCGCTCCAACGCCATGTACGTGTGCGGTTTACCATTGAAACAAAATTACAAAGCGAAACGGATGCCGCCGCTCTAATCCAAGACGTTACGAACAGGTCGTTTGTTGCATCCACAGGCCACAAAATCACGAACGTCTACCCTTGCGTTTCGGGTTCATCGCCGTATTTCGCCCCGCCGTATCCGCCATAGGCATAGCCATAGCCATAGCCGTAGCC
>DJYV01000007.1:0-2126 GCA_002448555.1 Flavobacteriales bacterium UBA6969 | reverse complement strand
GCCATAGCCATAGCCGTAGCCGTACTTGTAAGCGTACTTGGCGTAGTACATGCGAACCCGAGAGGATTGTATGTTGTTCACCACCAGTGATGCGTGGCTCAAGTTGTTCTGGTTGAGCAGGTCCTCAAGGTGTTCAACGCCGCGTTTGGTGGCTTTTTGGGTGTTGGTGACCAACAAGCCGGTGTCCACCTTGCTCATGAGCAGTAATGCATCGGTGATGAGCAGCATCGGCGGCGTATCGAGGATGACGAAATCATAGTCGGTGCGCAACGTCTGCAAGAACGGGTCAAGCCGGTCGTTCATAACCAACTCGGACGCGTTGGGCGGCACGGGTCCTGCTGTGATAACCGTCAAGGTGTCCACCGGTCCCGTTTGCTTCATTTCCTCAACTTCGCACCGGCCGATAAGGTGAGTACTCAGGCCAATTTGATTCGAAAGTTTGAAGTTCTTGTGCACCTTAGGTTTGTGCAGGTCAAAATCCACGAGCACCACCTTTTTCCCCGTCTTCGCCAAAACGGTCGCTAGGTTCGATGAGACGAATGACTTTCCTTCCCCCGGGTGAAGGGAGCTCACTAAAATGGTGTTAGCCCCCTCTTGGGCTAGCAGGTATTGCAAGTTGGTTCGGAGGCTTCGGAAGGCTTCTGTAATCTGCGCGCGGGAATCCGCGAGGATCGCAAGTGGGTGCTCTTCAATCTCAGCGTAGTGAGGCAGTCCGGCCACAACCGGCAACTGGGTGATTTCACGCAGCTCGTGCGTGGATTCCAATCGGTTGAAAAGCAACATACGCAGGAATGCGACGGCAAATGCGATAATCGCGCCAAAAATAAAATAGTTGCGAATCGTCCGGCTCTTGTTGGGACCGATGATGCCGTTTGCTCGGGCGATTTCGATAATCGATGCCTGTGGTGTGATGCTCGCTCGAGTGATCACATTTTGGGCACGTGCTTCGAGTAAAAACACGTACAGCTTCTCATTGACTTGGAGTTTACGCTCCATTACCACGATGTCGCGCTGTGTCGCAGGTATACCGCTCAATCGGTCTTCTAGGCTGTTGATTTGGCCGCGCACATTTGAACGCTGGTCACCAATGACCTCTCGTGTGTCCTCGATGTACTTCGTGATGGTGAAGCGGGCATTGCTGATGGCGCTGTCGAGCCTGCGGATCTGGTAGCTATCCTCTGTGACGTCGAGCAATGCGCTGGCACGCTTGTTTCGCATTTCGAAGAGCTGACTAACCTGCTCAATCAGCAGCGGATCTTCTTCTATCAGGTAGGAGGTAGGGGGTAAACTATTGTCCTCCAGCCCAGATCCAAGATAATTTCGCAATGAACTCAGCGCCTCCAAGCGGAACTCCAATTCACGTTCTTGTGTCTCCAATTGGACGAGCGCTTCAAAAAACTCTGTTTGCTCACGGCTGAGATCGAGGATTTCATTGCGTTCCTTGAAGCCATCCACCTGCATTTCGAGGCTATCCATGATGGTGACCAGTTCGTCCAATTGGAGGTTGATGAACTTCTCGGTTTTCAGGCTTGACTTGAGTCGGCTTTCTTTGGTGTACTCGATGTATTCCTCGCTAAGGATATCTAAGAATTTCTTGGCTCGACCGGAGAGGGTGTTGCTTGAATAAAGCGCCAAGATGTTTGTGCCTTCAATGTTTTCAACTTGCAGTGCGCTTCGGAACTGAGCAATGCGTTGGTCTTTGCTGTATACACGGAACTGAAAGTGCTGCTTCCGCGCCTGTTCGAGGGCATCCAGATTAATTTGCGGGCCTTCGACACCTGAGAAATCGACAATATTTTTGTCAGCATGTCTTACAGTGAGGGCTAGCTCAGGGCCTTCCATTGGCACGCCAAATGGATGTACAATCTCTTTGATTTCACCTGTAGAAAGAGTAAAGCGAAGACGGAATTCGTTTTCACTTTCGATGAACAAATCAATTGGCGCTCCGAGGTATAAGGGGTTGAATAGGTCGGGAGAAGCTTCGAGCTGGACCGCTCCAAAGTGGGATACATGGCTTGTTTTTAAACGTCCAACCAGGAAGTAATCGATGGGTACTGCCATGCGTTCTACCACTCGGCCGACGAGGTCATATGACCTCAAAATTCGCTGTTGGTCTTTGGCTTCTG
>DJYV01000163.1 GCA_002448555.1 Flavobacteriales bacterium UBA6969 | reverse complement strand
CAGGACCGAGCTTTGATCGGTGTCTGGGTTGCAGGGGCACACGCGGCATGGGCGGGTTCGTTGCGATGCACCTGGAATGGTGTACACAATTCGGGTCAGTCGGTTTACAGTGAAGCAGGATGGGATGCTTACCGCTACAACCATGCGGTGTGTGAAGGACGATTGGAGCGGACCATCCGGAGGGATATCGGGGGCTTTGTCTCCGGTGGGGTGCAATTTTGGCGCTCCAACGCCCTGCCCATCGGGTGGTACCAGCGATCGGATTGGACTGCGGTCTGGATGCGTTGTGGCCTTGTTTGGCAGGCATCGACAGCATCGCGTTGGGAGCGGCATCACGCTTTGAAGCGCAGAATGGCGTTTGAGTAGCCAACATTCTTCGGATGCATTGTAGATTCGTTGCCATGACAGTGATGATGAGTCTCGTTGGTATGGTCGTTTTGGTGGGGATAGCATTTGCTGCCTCGCACAATCGGAAGGCCATCCAATTGCGTACGGTGTTGGGAGCATTTGGCATCCAGTTGTTTTTCGGGGCGTTCGTGCTGTACTTTCCCTTCGGAAAGTCGCTGCTCATTTCCCTTTCCCAGGGAGTTCAGCAGGTTATTGATTATGGCAACGATGGCATCACCTTCATTTTCGGTGGGTTGAATTCCGACCAGATGTTTGAACTGTTCGGGGGATCCGGATTCGTGTTTGCTGTTCGTGTCCTTCCGGTTATCATTTTCTTCTCATCGCTGATCGCTGTGCTCTACCACATCGGAATCATGCAGTGGGTCATCAATGTGCTTGGAGGTGGATTGCGGCGAGCGCTTGGAACTTCCCGTGCTGAATCGCTGTCAGCAACGGCCAACATTTTCGTGGGACAAACGGAAGCTCCACTTGTTGTGCGCCCGTTCATCAAAAACATGACTTCTTCCGAGCTATTTGCTGTGATGGTAGGGGGCTTGGCCTCAGTCGCAGGCTCGGTCCTGGCGGGGTATGCATCCCTTGGGGTTCCGCTGGAATACTTGATTGCCGCCTCATTCATGGCAGCCCCAGGTGGCCTGTTGTTTGCCAAGCTTATTTATCCGGAGACGGAGACGCCCAAGGAGGGTTTGTCAACTGAAGAAATGAATGAGGAGTTGGATGGTCAATCCGTCAATGTGATCGATGCGGCAGCCAGCGGGGCGGCTTCTGGGCTCAAGCTGGCGATGAACGTTGGTGCGATGTTGCTGGCCTTCGTGGGATTGATTGCGCTGGTAAACGGAATGTTCAGTGGAATTGGTGGGTGGTTCAATCACCCGGAGTTAACCCTCGAACTGATCTTGGGCTACGTTTTTGCGCCGCTGGCATTTTTGATTGGCGTGCCTTGGCATGAAGCCATTGTGGCCGGTTCGTTCATCGGTCAAAAACTCATCGTCAACGAATTCGTGGCGTACCTGAATTTTGCTCCCTACCTCGCTGAAGGCGCTGAGTTGGTCTTAAGCGAGAAAACCAAAGCCATTGTCTCGTTCGCCCTGTGTGGGTTTGCCAACTTGTCTTCCATTGCCATCCTGTTGGGCGGATTGGGGTCATTGGCACCGTCGCGCCGCCAGGACATCGCCCGCTTTGGCCTCAAGGCCGTGCTCGCGGCGACCTTGTCCAACCTGATGTCGGCTACGATTGCGGGGCTGTTCTTGTCGCTATAAACTGCTGAAAATTCGCCATGTTGATCCCCGAAATCATACGAAGGAAGCGGGATGGCCATGCGTTGAGCACGGCTGAAATCCAACGTTTCGTGCAAGGCGTGACCGCAGGGGAAGTGACGGACGCACAGATTGCGGCCTTCGCCATGGCATCGATTTTTCAAGACATCTCGTACCGTGAGCGCACCGACCTCACGCTGGCGATGCGCGATTCGGGCAAGGTTTTAAATTGGGACGCGGAGCGATTGGGAGGCCCTGTTTTGGACAAGCACTCGACAGGAGGCGTGGGCGATACGGTTTCGTTTGTACTGGCTCCGATTTTGGCGGCTTGCGGTGGGTTTGTTCCCATGATCGCCGGTCGGGGGTTGGCGCACACGGGCGGTACGATTGATAAGCTGGAGGCCATCCCAGGTTACACTACAGCTCCGGACGAGTCGGCGTTTCGCCAGTCGGTCGAGCGTTGCGGATTCGCCATTGCTGGCCAAACCGATGATTTTGCACCGGCCGACCGTCGGATGTACGCGACCCGCGATGTGACGGCGACGGTGGAGCAATACGGATTGATCACGGCCAGCATCTTGTCGAAGAAACTCGCGGCCGGCCTTGGGTCATTGGTGATGGACATCAAGGTCGGGAACGGTGCGTTCATGACCGACATGACTGTCGCGCGAGAATTGTCGGACTCGCTTTGTGCGGTGGGAACCCAAGCCGGCATGCCCACCGAAGCGTTGCTCACGGATATGAACCAACCGCTGGCGGATGCCGCAGGCAACGGACTGGAGGTGAAGGAGGCCATGAGCTTGTTGCGGGGTGAAATTACCGAAGGAAGGCTGCATGAAGTGACAAAGGCATTGGCCATCCGAAACGGCTGCCTCTCTGGATTGTTTGCCTCCGCGAGCGAAGGAGCAATGGCCATCGACCGGGTCCTTGCCAACGGCATGGCTGCAGAACGTTTCGCTCAGTCCATTGCCGCCATGGGCGGGCCAGCGGATTTGCTGTCCAATCCGAAACACCTTGCGAATGCTCCCGTTGTTCGTCCGGTACTGACTACCGAAGAGAATTGGGGCAAGTCCCTCGGGCGTGTCGATACCCGCCAACTTGGCTTGGCGGTTGTGGATTTGGGCGGTGGCAGGACCCACGCGGGCCAATCCATTGATCACACCGTGGGATGCACGGGGTGGATGCGTCGGGGTTCGGTGGCCGATGCCCAAACGCCATTGGCTGTCATCCATGCACGAACCGAGGCCGATTATGAGCGTGCAGCGCACCGCATACGCCATGCCTTTGAGTTTTCAGAAAAAGCGCAAACGACAGCGGGACCCGTTGTCATCGAACACCGGACCGCCTAAGTTTGCGGCATGGTAAAGGTCAAGGTATTCGACTCTTCAGCAGCCAAGGCGTCTAAACGGCAAGTCATGGAGGCGCCCACTACCGATGCAGGGGCGTTTTATGATGTAGTTGACTCACGCAGGAGCGTGCGGATTTATGCGGATGAACCCGTGCCCGAGGAGGTTGTGCGGCGGGCCATGGATGCGGCCTTGAAAGCCCCCAATTCCTCCAACCTTCAGGTGTGGGAAATCCACTGGGTGCGCTCTGCCGAAAAGAAGGCGGAACTGGCCAAATACTGCTTGGGGCAACCTGCAGCAACAACGGCTCAGGAGTTGTTGGTGTTCGTTGCGCGTCCAGACTTATGGCGCCGCAACAACAACCGCATGATCGCCCACCTGCGTTCCATTCCCAAGACACCGGAAAAAGCCTTCCAATACTTCGAAAAAATCACCAAAATCGTGTACAACCAAGGGCCCTTCGGCGTGTTCCGTCCGTTCAAATGGATTTGGTTCACCGTGCGGGGTTGGAGCAAGCCGACCCCACGCGAGCCCATCAGCCTCGCGCACATGGACGTTTGGGCCCACAAGACGACCGCCTTGGCGTGCCAGACCTTCATGCTGGCCGCGCGGGCCGAGGGGTACGATTCATGCCCCATGGAAGGCCTGGATTCCAAACGCGTCAAACAATTGCTCGGCTTGCCGCGTCGCGCTGGCATCACCATGGCCATCTCGATGGGGAAACGCGCAGAAGGTGGCATCTACAACGAACGGTTTCGGTTCCCTCAAGAGGACTTCATTTATGAACACTAAACGATGCGATGGATTGGTTGATTAGCCTCATCATGTTGGTGGCCCTCGAGGCGGTATTGGGCATTGATAATTTGCTGTATATCGCTATCGAATCTGGTCGAGTTGAATCATCTCAACAACATCGAGTTCAGCGTATTGGGATATTTGGGGCTGTGGTAATGAGGGTGGCGTTGTTGCTGCTGCTCGTGCAACTCATCCAGTGGTTTCAGCTGCCCTTCGCAACCGTTCATTTGGAAGGGGTGATTGAAGCGTCTTTCAACGGCCACAGCGTCATCGCAATGGTCGGTGGCGGGTTCATTGTGTACACCGCAGTGAAAGAAGTTTGGCACATGCTCGCCGGCGATCTGGGCTCCCACGATGCCCAAGCGACACCGAAATCTGCCCGCTCTGCCATCCTCGCCATGGTGCTGATGAACGCCGTGTTTTCTTTCGATAGCGTTTTGACGGCCATCGCGTTGACCGACAACATGGCGGTCATGGTTGTGAGCATCCTGCTGAGCGGCATGATCATGTTGCTGCTCGCCAATCGTGTGGCAGCGTTCCTAAAGAAAAACCGAGCCTACGAGGTGCTCGGTTTGTTCATTCTGTTGCTGGTCGGAGTAATGCTGCTTTCTGAAGGTGGACACCTGGCCCACTTGACCTTGTTTGGAGGGGAAGTGCATGCCCTCAACAAGACCACCTTCTACTTTGCCGTCTCCGTGCTCATTGCGGTGGATTTGGTCCAATCGCGTTACCAAAAGCGCCTCGCCAAGGCTCAGGAATCCGCTTCGGAAGCGTAGCCGGAATTGTGCACATTGGTGACAGCCCTTCCCGAAGGATCTACCACATTTTTGAGGCTTTCATTCCATTCCAAGGCTTTCTCGGTGGAACAGGCCACGGATTTGCCTCCGGGCACTGAGTTCGCCGCGGCAGCCGTCGGAAAGTGCTTTTCAAAAATGGTGCGATAGTAGTACCCTTCTTTCGTTGCCGGAGGATTGATGGGAAAACGCACCGATGCACGTTCCATCTCATCGTCGCTCACCAAACGGTCGGCGTGGTCTTTCAAACCGTCAATCCACCCGTATCCTACGCCGTCGGAGAATTGCTCTTTCTGGCGCCAAAGCACCTCATCGGGGATCAAGCCGTCGAAGGACTCGCGGATGATGTGCTTCTCGATTTTGCCATTGCCGCCCATTTTCGCGGCGGGGTCGAGGTTCATGGCGTAGTTGACAAACGGCTTGTGCAGGAACGGCACGCGCGTTTCAATGCCCCAGGCCATCATGGATTTGTTCGCTCGGGAGCAATCGTACTTGTTCAATGCCAAAACCTTGCGCACGGATTCCTCATGGAATTCCTTGGCGTCGGGAGCCATGTGGAAGTACAAGTAACCGCCGAACAGCTCGTCCGCACCTTCGCCACTAAGGACCATCTTGATGCCCATGGCTTTTATCTGGCGTGCCATCAAATACATGGGCGTGGAGGCCCGGATGGTGGTCACGTCATAGGTCTCAATGTGTTTGATGACATCTTCGAGGGCGTCCAGGCCTTCTTGAATGGTAAACACAAGTGGGTGGTGAATGGTGCCAATGTGATCCGCCACTTTTTGCGCCGCGGCAACGTCGGGGCTTCCCTCGAGGCCAATGCTAAAGCTGTGCACTTGGGGCCACCATGCTTCAGAATTGTCACCATCGTCCACGCGCTTTTGCGAGAAGTTCTTGGCAACCGCTGCGATGACCGAAGAGTCGAGTCCACCGCTGATGAGGAGACCGTATGGCACATCACCCATCAAATGCGATTTGACGCTCTGTTCGAGCGCGGCGCGCAATTCTTCCTTTTTGTAAGCCTGCTTTGGAGCGGTTTCCCAATCCATCCACGCTTCGTTGTAATACCGCGTAGGTGCGGCATCCTCCGAAGCCCAGACATGACCGGGAGGGAATTCACTCACATCCTCGCACAAAGGTTCGATGCCTTTCATTTCTGATGCGACAACCAAAGCGCCATCGGTGGTGTGGCCGTAGTACAGCGGAATAATCCCAATGGGGTCGCGGCCGATCAGCCACGTGTCATTTTCGACGTCGTACAGCACAAAGGCGAACATGCCTTCCAAGTGGTGTGCGAGATCGCAACCGTGCGCCCGGTACAAGCTGAGGATGACCTCACAATCGCTGCCGGTTTGGTAGGGAAATGAAGCCGTTTGCGTCCGAAGTTTCTTGTGGTTGTAGATCTCGCCGTTCACCGCAAGCGCCGTTCCGGTTTCGGGATCCAGCAGTGGCTGGGCGCCGCTCGTGACATCCACAATGGCCAGTCGTTCATGGGCCAGGATTGCGCATTCATGCTGGAACACTCCGGACCAATCGGGTCCGCGGTGCCGTTGCCGTTTCGAAATGGCCAGGGCTGTTGCTCGGAGCTCATCTGCGGCAGCGTCCGCATTGAGGATGGCAGTAATTGAACACATGTTGCACTTTTCTTTGGTGCTCTTACGCATACAGCGGAGTGGATGTTGCAATTTGGTCCACCAAATTCACCTGCTTGGTAGTACCTTTGATGGACCTCAGAAATTTTGAAACCATGGTGTGCAAACCTCAATTTGCGCTGCTCGTTGCGGTGCTGTGCTTTACTGTTTCCCTTTTTGGTCAAATTTCGACCGACGAAACGCCTTTCATCGAACATGAAATCTTGGTCATGTTGGCCAACGATGTGCAGCCGGACAAGGTGCTGACGGAATTGGCCGAAGATGTGGATTTTCAAATACTCAGCGTTCCGTCGCCCTCCACGAATATTTACTTGGTGCACGTGGACGGATCTAACTGGGCTGAAGCCTTGGGTAAATTCAAATCCCACCGCCACGTCCGAGCGGCGCAGCTGAATCACCTGGTTTCAGAGCGGGAAACGGTGCCGAACGACCCCAATTTTGGCCAGCAATGGCACCACGTTGAATCCGGTGATCATGACATCGATTCGGACCTTGCCTGGGACGTGACAACCGGGGGAGTGGCGGGCAACGGTGCACGCATCGTTGTGGCCGTCCTCGAAGGCGGCGGCTCTAATTA
>DJYV01000172.1 GCA_002448555.1 Flavobacteriales bacterium UBA6969 | reverse complement strand
CCCAGTAGCGTTGGCGGCTGAAAACGGCATCGCGCAGCCGGTAGTTGATTTGTCCGGTTCCAACGCCTTTTTCCTCCAGGAGGGCAATGGCCAAAGGAATGGCTTCCACCGGGGTCTTATCGTCGAATTCTTCAGAATTGCACAGGGCGATGTCCTTCTCGGTGTAGACCGCTTCATCCGTATCGACGCCTTTGAAAATGGCGGGAATGGACAAGTCGTACGCTTTGGCAAATTTCCAATCGCGCTCATCGCCCGCCGGCACGGCCATAATCGCCCCGGTTCCGTATCCAGCTAAGACGTAGTCGGCAATCCACACCGGGATTTTCTCTCCGGTGAGCGGATGCACGGCGTACCCGCCGGTAAAGCAACCGCTGACTTCGTGGTCGCCTGCGCCCTGGCGTTCGCGCTCGGATTTTTGGGCGGCAGCGGTTTGGTACTCCGTTATGGCGCCTTTTTGTTCGGCGGTGGTGAGCACTTCCACCAATTCATGTTCCGGCGCCAAGACCATGAAGCCCACCCCGTAGATGGTGTCCGGTCGGGTCGTGAACACCTCGATGGTGTGTTGAGGCAGGCCCTCGACGCCAAAGTGCACCGACGCGCCTTCGCTGCGGCCAATCCAATTGCGTTGGGCTTCCTTGATGCTGTCCGTCCAATCGAGGCCATTCAAGTCGTCGATCAGGCGTTGGGAGAAGGCCGAAATGCGCATAATCCACTGGCGCATCCGCTTGCGGACCACGGGGTGACCGCCGCGTTCGCTCAGGCCATCTTTGACTTCGTCATTGGCCAAAACCGTACCGAGGGCGGGGCACCAATTGACCTCACTGTCGGCGAGGTAGGCCAGCCGGAATTGCATCAGAATGTGCGATTGCGCGACGGCATCGCATGCATTCCAATGAGCGGCAGTGAGGGTTCCGTCAAAGGCGTCATCCCATGGGTATGCTCCATCGGGCAACATTTTCCACCAGTCCCCATCGCACGCCGGTTGTGCCGTTTCAAGCCCGTCGCTCTGGAGCATTTCCACCAACGCCGAGATGGGTTTGGCGCAGTCGGCGGCTGCATCGTACCACGATTCGAACAGCTCGGCGAAAATCCATTGGGTCCACCGGTAGTAAGCCGGGTCACTGGTGCGCACTTCGCGCGACCAATCGTAGCAGAATCCGAGTTGGTCTAACTGTTCCCGGTAACGCCCTACGTTGGCTTCGGTCGTTACAGCCGGATGCTGTCCGGTTTGGATGGCATACTGTTCGGCGGGAAGTCCGAAGCTGTCGTAGCCCATCGGGTGCAAGACGTTGAACCCCTGGTGGCGCTTGTAGCGGGCGAAGACGTCGCTCGCGATGTAGCCGAGCGGGTGCCCGACGTGCAGGCCAGCACCAGAAGGGTACGGGAACATGTCCAAGACATAGAATTTATCCTTCGACGGGTCTTCTGTGACCTTGTAGGCTTCTGAGGCTTTCCAGTTCGCCTGCCAGCGCTGTTCAATTGATCGAAAATCGTATTCCATGCGGCTTCCCAATTCGCTGCAAAGGTAGTCGCTTGGTATCTTTAGCGCGTGTACTTGCGGCAGACTCCTCCGATTGTAAAAGCGATGGCTTCCCAGCTTACGTGGCACGGCCCTGATTTCGTGGACAACGAGGCGGCCGTGTACCTGACTTTTGACGACGGGCCACATCCGGTCATCACCTGGCAAGCCATGGAAATCCTCGGTCGATTCGATGCGCCGGCGACGTTTTTCTGCGTGGGCGAGAACATCGAGAAGCATGCGGATGTGATGGAGGAACTGATTGAAAAGGGGCATGCGATTGGCAACCACTCGTATGCCCACGAATCGGGATGGAGCACCCCAAATTATGCGTACCTCAAGAGCTTCATCCAGTGCCAGTCATTGACCGATGCGAAGTGGTTCCGACCGCCTTACGGCCGCATCACCCGGTCACAGGCGGAGGCCATTTCTGCCCAGACGGAAGTGGTCATGTGGGACGTATTGAGTGCGGATTTTGACGTCAAGAAAACCCCGGAAGATTGCTTTGAGCAACTGCTCGTGAACACCCGCCCGGGAGCCATCGTGGTCTTTCACGATTCGGAGCGTGCGGCGCCCCGCATGTTGCCCATTTTGGAGCCTTATCTGCGGTGGCTCAAAGACGAGGGGTACACCTGTAAACTGCTGCCCGCACGGGCGTGATCAATCCTCTTCGTCCTGCGCTTTTTCTGCTTCGGCTTTTTGCGAGGCCTGGCGGAGCATTTTGAGCTTGGACTTGATGTCTTCGACTTCCTTTTTGTCCGCTCCCATCGACTTCTCGTACTGGCTTCGGATGCTTTCTGCGCCCTTGCCGGTGAAGCGTTCTAAGTTCTCTTCGGTCTTGTTGATGCGGTTGAGCAGGCGGTCGAGTTTCTCCCGCAAAATGCGCTGCTCCCGGCGGATGCTCTGGGTGTCGGCCTCCAACAAATTGTCCACGCGTTGCTTGTACGTTTCCATGGCGCGCTCGGACTTTTGAGCGCTCAAGGCATCGTAGTGGACATCCATGGCGGTACGGTAGGCTTCCATCACTTTGTCCAGTGATTTACGCGGTACGAACCCAATGGCTTTCCAGCGCACTGAAAAGGCCTTCAGCGCATCCAAATCGTCTTTGCGCTTACCGCTCAATTGGAAGGCTTTTACCTCCTCAATCAAGGCGTTTTTCTGCTTCAGGTTCTCCTTCTCACCTTCAATCTTGCCGGCCATTTCGGCCTTGCGCGCGTTGAAGAAGGTGTCTTGTGCTTTGCGGAATCGCCGCCAGAGTTTCAGTTCGTCACGGGGGGCGCAGGCTCCGACGGTTTTCCACTCTTTCTGGAGGTCCATCATTTTCGGCCCGTCTTCGCGCCAGTTGGTGCTTGTGGCCAAGGCTTCAGCCCGTTCGATGAGGGCGAGTTTCTGGCTCTTGAAGGCATCGCTGACCTCTTTCTGCGCGTCGTAGAACAGTTGCTTTTTGCCAAAGAAGACATCGGCTAGCTCGCGGAATTGGGCCCACAGCGGCTCGTTGTGCTCCTTGCCAGCGAAGCCCGTTTTCTTCCATTCTTTCTGCAAATCCAAAACGGTCGCGGTGGCCTTTTGCCAGGCCGCATGCGAGGCCTCAACCTCTTCCGCCACCACTTCGCGAAGCTTCTCGATCAGGGCTGTTTTCGCTTCCGCATTGGTTTTGAAGCCTTCGCGGATCTCGTCATAGTGCGCTTTGGCTTCCTCAAAAACCGGGCGGATGATGCCAAAGAATGTGTCGGACAATTCCTTGTACGTCTCGCGCGGAGAAGGCCCCACGTCCATCCACTGCTTCTGCAGGGCACGGGCGTGCTTTTGCCGGTCGTTCAACGATTCAATGGCCGCGAGTGCTTTCGCGCCTTCGATGAGGTCCTCCTTCTTTTTGAGGTTCACCTTCAGGTCGTGATCCTTGAGCTCCTTGTAAATGTTGATGTTGTAGAAAAACTCATCCTGCAGGCGGTAATACTGGTCGTGTACGTCCTTGTACTGGTCACCGGGAACATCGCCTACTTCGCCCCATGCTTCGCGCACTTCGTTGAACACTGCGAATGCAGCACCAATGTTCTCTTCTTCTTGGATGGTGTGGCGGAGGCGTTCGAGCATCGCCTTTTTCTTTTCCAAGTTGGCACGCTGCTCGTCTGCCACTTGCTTGCGCCAGGCCTTTTCGCGCTCCTTGAAAGCGGCTACTGCTACTTCAAACGCTTCCTCTTCCGGAGCTGGCTGGTATTCGAAAACCGCGTCCGGGTCATTGGATGCCGCAGCCCAAGCCTCGCGCTGTTTTCTCACTTCTTCTGCCGTCAAGGCACGGAACTGATCGATGGCTTCGCGCATTTGCACGCGGATGCCCTCCAAGTCCTCTTGGGCAAGCAATTCCTGAATACGGGGCAAGATCTCTGACCTCATGGGTCGACACATTTAGATTTTCGGACTGCAAATATCGTGTACAGCCTTGCTTTCCCGGCATTTTGAGCCAATTTCGCCTTCCATGATCGACGAATGGAAGGAAAAAATGCGCCGGTGGTGCAGCCTGCAGGAACGGTGTACGGGGGATGTTCGGCGAAAGTTGCAAGGCCAAATACAGGATGAGGAGGGGATCGACACCATCGTGAAGGCCCTGGTGGAAGAGGGGTTTCTTTCGGATGAGCGCTTTTTGTCTTCCTTCGTGCGAACCCATGCCGAGCACAAATCGTGGGGCCCGCGCAAAATCGCCCATGGCCTGCGGGCCAAGGGATTCTCGGGTTCGGCAGCGGATGCGGCCGTCGCAGCCCATCCCCAATCGTCGTTCCAGGCCTCCCTCACGGCCCTCGTGGAGCGCCGACGCGCGGAGTTGCCGGCCAAGCGCGAACGGGTCATCCGGTTCTTGGTATCTCGGGGGTTCGCTGTGAATGACATCTTGCGCGCCCTCGAAGAAGCAGAGGGGCGCTGAATTACCTTTGAGGCGTATGATTACGATTGATCAACTGAATGCACTGCGCTCGCGCGTTGAAGACTTGAAAGGGTACTTGGCCATCGATGCCAAACGCATTGAGATTGCCGAGGAGGAGAAGCGCACGCAGGACCCGGAGTTTTGGAACAATTCCAAGGAGGCCGAACTGGTCATGAAGCGCTTGCGAACGTTGAAGTCGTGGACGCAGAGTTTCGATGCATGTCTGTCCGCCGTCGACGATGCACAGGTACTTTTTGAGTTCATGAAGGCCGGAGAAGCAGAAGACTCCGAGGCGCAGGAGGCCTTCGATGCGGCAGCCGTGGCGGTGGAGGAATTGGAATTCAAAAACATGCTCAGTGCCGAGGAAGACAACCTCAATGCCATCATGCAGATCACCTCAGGCGCTGGCGGCACGGAAAGCTGCGATTGGGCGTCCATGCTGATGCGCATGTACAGGATGTATGGTGACAACGCCAACTTCAAGGTCAAGGAACTCGACTTGCAGGAAGGCGACGTGGCCGGCATCAAACAAGTTACCCTCGAGTTCGAAGGGGAATTTGCTTTTGGCATGCTGAAGGGGGAAAACGGGGTGCACCGGCTGGTCCGCATTAGCCCGTTTGACAGCCAAGCGCGCCGGCACACGTCTTTCGTGTCGGTCTATGTCTATCCGCTGGTGGACGACTCCATTGAAATTGAGGTCAATCCATCGGACATCACGTGGGAAACCTTCCGCTCGGGCGGCGCTGGTGGCCAGAACGTCAACAAAGTTGAAACCGGAGTTCGCCTGCGCCACGCGCCAACCGGAATTGTCATTGACAACACCGAAACGCGCAGCCAGCTCGGCAACAAAGAGAAGGCCATGCAGCTGCTGAAATCGCAGTTGTTTGAAATCGAAATGGCCAAGCGCAACGAAGCGCGCGCGGAAATCGAGGCCGGAAAGAAGAAAATCGAATGGGGCTCCCAGATCCGCTCTTACGTGATGCAGCCTTACAAAATGGTCAAAGACGTGCGCACCAACCACGAGACGTCCAATGTGGATGCCGTGATGAACGGTGACATTGAGGGCTTCCTCAAGGCCTACTTGATGCAAGCGGGGTCGGGCGCCAAACAATCAGAACAAGCGTAACAATCATGAGTGGTTTCCGAATCGAAAAAGACACCATCGGCGAGATAAAGGTTCCTGCAGACGCCCTGTGGGGCCCGCAAACCGAACGTTCCCGCAACAATTTCAAAATTGGCCCCAGCGCTTCAATGCCGACAGAAATCGTCGAGGCGTTTGCCTATCTGAAGAAGGCTGCAGCGCTGACCAATGCGGAACTTGGTGGCCTGGACCCAAAGAAATGCGACTTGATTGCCCAGGCATGCGAAGAAATCATCGCCGGCCAATGGGCCGATCAATTCCCTTTGGTGGTATGGCAAACCGGTTCGGGGACGCAATCGAACATGAACGTGAATGAAGTGGTAGCGAACCGCGCCCACCTTATCAACGGCGGTGAACTCGGGTCAGGCGACAAGCCCGTACACCCCAACGACGACGTCAACAAATCCCAATCCTCGAACGATACCTTCCCCACGGCCATGCACATCGCGGCCTACAAGATGATCGTTCAAACCGCCGTGCCCGGCATTGAGCGGTTGCGCGATGCGTTGCAGGCGAAGGCCGAAGCGTTTACCGATGTCGTTAAAATTGGCCGCACCCACCTGATGGATGCCACGCCCTTGACCTTGGGACAGGAATTCAGCGGGTACGTGGCCCAGTTGAATTTTGGTTTGAAAGCCCTCGACAATTCCATGAGCCACCTCGGTGAATTGGCGTTGGGCGGCACCGCTGTCGGAACCGGAATCAACACACCGGAAGGGTATTCGGGGCGCGTCGCGGAGCACATCGCAGCATTGACCGGACTCCCCTTCGTCACCGCGCAAAACAAGTTCGAGGCCCTCGCAGCCCACGACGCCATTGTCGAGACCCACGGCGCCTTGCGTCAATTGGCGGTGAGCTTGAACAAAATCGCCAACGACATCCGATTGATGGCGTCTGGCCCGCGTTCGGGCATTGGCGAACTGATTATTCCCGCGAATGAGCCCGGATCGAGCATCATGCCCGGCAAGGTCAACCCCACGCAGTGCGAAGCCATGACCATGGTCTGTGCCCAGGTGATGGGCAACGACGTCGCCGTGACGGTCGGTGGAGCGCAAGGCCACTACGAGCTGAACGTGTTCAAGCCCATGATGGCTCGGAACATCCTCGAAAGCGCCCGCCTCCTCGGCGATGCCTGCCATTCGTTCAGCGTTCATTGCGTCGAGGGCATCGAGCCCAATCAGCAACGCATCGATGAGCTGGTCCAAAACAGCTTGATGCTCGTGACTGCGCTAAACACGAAAATCGGGTACTACAAGGCCGCAGAAATTGCGAACAAAGCGCACACCGAAGGGACAACCCTCAAGGCTGCGGCGCTGGCAACGGGTTACTTGACCGAAGCGGAGTACGATGCGTGGGTGGTGCCCGGCAACATGACCGGAAAGCGGTAACTATTTCTGCTTGCCGGCCTTCATCTGGGTGACCAGCTGCTTGATCCACTGCTCATCTGCTTGGGGGCAAATGAGAAGTGCGTCCGCCGTATCGACCACAATAAAGTTGTCGAGCCCGCGCAGGGCAATCAGTTTTTTCGCTTCCCCAGCGTCGCTGAAGATGACGTTGCCGCTGGCTTCTGTAGCCTCGAGATCGACCCCGGCTGTTCCGTTGCCGGAGCTGTCCAATGGCAGCTTTTCGTGAAGTGAACTCCACGTCCCCAAGTCGCTCCAGCCAAAATCGGACAGCACTACGGCCACATTGGGGGCTTTCTCCATCACGCCGTAGTCGATCGAGATGTTTTCACATTCTCCGTAGATGCCGCGGATGGTCTCCGACTCGCGTTCTGTTGCGAAGTCGCTTCTGTGCTCTTCAAACAGCGCTTGCATCTCGGGCAAATGCGCCTCGAAGGCCTCGGTGATGTTTTGAAGGCTCCAAATGAAAATCCCCGAGTTCCAGTAGAAATCGCCTGAAGCGAGAAACTGTTCGGCCAACTCGAGCTGCGGCTTCTCGGTGAAGGTCTTCACCATCCGAATGCGTTCGTCTCCTGCGTTGGGCAGGTCCTCAAATTGAATGTAGCCGTAGCCGGTGTCGGGACGTGAAGGATGAATGCCCAAGGTCACAAGGTGGGTGGTGTCACGCGTGTGCTTCAAGGCCACGTTGGCGATTTCCAGGAATTCGTCTTCTTTTAAAATGAGGTGATCCGATGGCGCCACGATGACCGCTGCCTCTGCCGCAGCACTGCCTGCTTTGTTGGCAACCCAATGGTTGGCGTAGGCGATGCACGGCGCGGTGTTCCGCATGAACGGCTCGCACAGGGTGTTTTCGCTGGGCAACTGGGGCAGGTGTTCCGCGACCAGGCCCCGGTACCGCTCTTGGGTGACCACGAGGATGTTCTCAGCGGGGACGAGCCGCGACAGGCGGTCAAACGTCATTTGGATCAACGAGCGACCAGTTCCTAGGATGTCGAGGAATTGCTTGGGGCGGGACTCCTTGCTCATGGGCCAGAACCGGCTTCCGATTCCACCGGCCATGATGACGGCGTAGGTGTTCTTGTGTGCGCTCATGGTTCAGTTTGCCATGCTTGGGGTGCCTCCGCGACGGGTTTTGTAGAGGTCGGTGTTTCCGACCATTCGGGGCAATCGCACTTGCGGTGGCCGCGCTGCGACCCACACGAGGAAAGCACCAAGATGAGCCCGATTAAGCTGATGGCGTGGAGGAGTTTGACAAACATGCCCGGCAAAAATACGAACTGGCACGTACCTTAGCACCATGCGCTGGATGTATCACATTGGCCGCTACATGCGGTTGTTGGCCAAGAGCTTTCGCAAGCCGGAGAAGTTCAGCACATTCAAAGACTTGTTGGTCACAGAATTGGAATCCATCGGCCTTCAATCGGTGGGGATCGTCGCCTTGTTGTCCATTTTCATGGGAGCGGTGATTTGCCTACAGACTGCCCACCAAATTGGCGGCTGGATCCCCATCTACACCATTGGCTTCACGGTGCGCCAAACCATGATACTGGAATTCTCACCCACCTTGATTCCGGTCATCCTGGCTGGAAAAGTCGGGTCGAACATCGCCTCACAAATCGGAACCATGCGCGTGACCGAGCAGATTGACGCGCTCGACATCATGGGGGTGAACAGCGCGGGTTACCTGATTTTGCCCAAAGTCATCGCCGGGGTGTTCATCGTGCCGTTTTTGGTGGTTTTGAGCATGGTGCTGGGCGTTGGGGCCGGGGCGTGGATTGCTGTCACCACGGGGATCAGTCCTTTGGCGGATTTCGAATACGGAATGCAAGTAGACTTCCGGGTTTTTGATGTGGTTTACGCCTTAACAAAAACGGTCGTCTTTGGATTCATACTGACCAGCGTCTCGGCTTACCACGGTTATTTCGCAGAAGGCGGAGCGCTGGAGGTCGGCAAATCAAGTACCAAAGCGGTGGTGTGGTCCGTGGTCATTATTATGGTGTCCAACCTGGTGCTCACGCAAATGCTGTTAAATTGACATGATTGAGCTGCAACACCTCGAGAAATCGTTCGGCGATCATCACGTGCTCAAGGATGTGAGTGCCACCTTCGAACGCGGCAAAGTCAACTTCGTGATTGGTCGAAGCGGAAGCGGCAAAAGCGTCATGACCAAGTGCACGGTAGGCCTTTTCGAGCCGGATCAAGGACGTGTCATATATGACGGCAGGGACTTTACGTCGATGAGCCCAAAAGAACGCAAAGTCATCCGCCAGGAAATCGGGATGCTCTTCCAAGGATCCGCGCTGTTCGACAGCATGACCGTCCAAGAAAACGTCGAATTTCCGTTGCGCATGTTCAGCGATATGTCTGAGGCGGAACGCCGGGACCGCGCCGCCGCATGCTTGGAGCGGGTGGAGCTAGACGATGCGAGTAAACGCTTCCCCGCGGAATGCAGCGGTGGCATGCAAAAGCGCGTGGGCATCGCCCGGGCCATTGCGATGAACCCCAAGTATTTGTTCTGTGACGAGCCCAACTCGGGCTTGGACCCCCAAACCGCCATCGTCATCGACAACCTCATTTCCGACATCACGAAGGAATACCAAATCACGACGGTCGTTGTATCGCACGATATGAACAGCGTGATGGAAGCGAGCGATACCATTCATTTTGTGCACCAAGGCAGCATTTGCTGGCACGGCAGCCGAGAAGGGTTGCTTCAAGGTGGAGTGAAGGAATTGGAGGACTTTGTGTTCGCCAGCGATTTGATGCGAAAAATCCGGAAAACGGTCTGAGGCGTATGGGAAACGCCCCGTACATTCCGCTGGAATTCAATCGCCTCACGGAGGAGGAGATGCGTGAAACAGCCGACCGCATGTTCGAACGGTTCAGCTCGCGCCGGACAGTTCGTCATTTTTCAACGGAACCGCTGCCAATGGATGTGATCCGCAGGTGCATCCAGGCAGCAGGGACAGCACCCTCTGGCGCCCACAAACAGCCGTGGCACTTTTGTTTGGTGACCGATCCGGACCTCAAAAAACGCATTCGCGTGGCCGCCGAAAAAGAGGAATACGAGAACTACCACGGACGCATGAACGAGGCGTGGATAGACGACCTAAAGCCCTTTGATACCGACCATATTAAGCCTCACCTTGAGGATGCGCCGGCGCTCATTGTGGTCTTTCGCCAATCGTGGACACCGGATGCTGGATCCGACTCCGGGAAGTCCCAGAATTACTACGTCCAAGAGTCGGTTGGTATTGCGAGCGGGATGCTGCTCTCAGCCTTGCATGAGTGCGGCATCGCGACGTTAACGCACACGCCCTCTCCGATGGGCTTTTTGGCGGAGATATTGGACCGCCCCGCTCACGAAAAAGCATTTTTGCTCATTCCCATTGGTTACCCCGCTAAAGGGTGTCAAGTGCCTGATATTAAGCGAAAAGACTGGGATGAGCTGGCGACCGTGCATGGACCTGAAGCCGTTCATTAACACCCGAATTCTATAAAAGTTTTCAGAAAACAGCGGAGGTTCCACTTCGATGTGGTTACTTTGCGCCCCGATAAACAGCTAAGCAATGTCTGATATTCAAGAAAAAGTCACGGCGATTATCGTCGATAAGTTGGGAGTTGATGCAGGAGAAGTAAACTTGTCTGCAAGCTTCACCAACGATTTGGGAGCCGATTCTTTGGACACTGTAGAACTCATCATGGAGTTCGAAAAGGAGTTCAACATCGCCATCCCGGATGACCAAGCTGAAAAAATTAGCACCGTAGGACAGGCGGTCGACTACATTACCGAGAACGCGAAATAATCCTGGCTCCATGGAGCTCAAAAGGGTTGTTGTTACCGGCTTAGGGGCGATTACGCCCCTTGGAAATGACATACCAACGTATTGGA
>DJYV01000182.1:3744-14793 GCA_002448555.1 Flavobacteriales bacterium UBA6969 | reverse complement strand
CTCCGATGATTCTTTCAAGGGAGGTTCAGGTGACGGTGATGAGCCCGACTTGTTTTTGTTTGAAAACTTCCAGGGCAATTCGTCAAGCCGCATTTTGCTCGGTGAATGGCAAGTGGCGTACCGCGGCATTGCGTACTGCAACCTGGCTTTGAACAACGTTCCTAACATCGAGATGGATCCGACCGAGCAGGCACGCTACCTCGGTGAGGCGGCGTTCATCCGGGCGTACTGGTACTTCAACTTGGTGACCGTCTTCGGCGATGTACCGCTCATTCTGAACAACCTTTCGCCGAGCGAGTACCAACAAGGCCGCACGCCGCAAGCGGAGGTGTGGGATCAAATCATCGCAGACTTGACCTCAGCACGTGAATCGTTGCCCAAGCGCAGCGCCATTTCTGTATCGGAGATCGGACGTGCCACGTGGGGAGCGGCTACGGCGTTATTAGCGAAAGCGCATGCCTACCGAGGCAATTGGCAGGCGTGCCACGACCTGTGCATGGAAATCATTTCCTCACAGGAGTACTTCCTCGACCCCGACTACGCGAACATCTTCACAGAAGCAGGCGAAAACGGTCCGGGTTCGATTTGGGAGATTCAGTACATGAATGCGTCCGGTGGCAACTGGGGCAACCAATTAGAAGGGACGTTCACCAACGTTTGGCAGCGCGCGCGTGGCCAATTCGGAGGCTACGGATTCAACATCCCCGAGCAGAATTTCGTGGACGAGTTTGAAAACGGTGATCCGCGTTTGACGGCAACCGTTTTCCAGGAGGGTGACCAAATGGGGGACAGAGGTGCGTTCACGCTCGACGCGACCGGTATGCCCCATTTGTACTACTCCAAGAAGTACTTCATCAACGCGTCGGACGAAGCGCCCTTCGGCGATCCCATTCCAAACGGGTACTCCAATGACCGCGTTATCCGGTATGCGGACGTCTTGCTGTTTGGTGCGGAATCGGCTTATTATGTGGGCGATGAAGCCTTGGCGCGTCAGTTGATCAACATCGTGCGCGCTCGTGCACGCAACAACAACAGTTCAATCCTGCCGAATTTGGATGCAAGCCTCACGGGGCAAGCACTGTTGGATGCCATTCTGCACGAACGCCGTGTCGAATTGGGCTTGGAAGGTCACCGCTTCTTCGACTTGGTTCGTCAAGGACGTGCTGTGGAGGAGCTGGCTGAATTTGGGTTCACAGCAGGTGTGAACGAAGTGTTCCCCATCCCCGAAGTTGAAATCACCCTGAGTGGTGGTTTGATCACCCAAAACAACGGATACTGATATGAAAAATCACATTGCATTTGCCGCCATGGCCTTGGGCGTGGTGATGTATAGTTTGCAGGGCTGCAAGCCGCACGAAGAGGAGGGTATCGTATTGCCCGGAGCCCCCGTGGCCTCTATATCGTGGACTTTCATCGATGCCATTGACTCGCTCGGTCAAGTCGTTGGGATTGATTCCAACCGCGTGGAATTGCGTGCCGAGGACGTTGAAGGTTCATTCCTTCAGCTATGGGATTTCGGCAATGGACAAACTTCGGACAAGCAATTGGATACCGCTTACTACCCCGTAGAAGGAAGCTATGAAGTTTCTTACTCGGTGCACACCTCTGGCGGCATGGGCTTGGCAACGGATGTCATCAACATTGAACAAACGCTGGAGCTGCCTTGTGAGGGCACACTGGCCTTGCTCACCGGTTGCGACAGCCAGAAAACGTGGAAGCTCTCCAATGAGGCGGGCGCCATTTCTGTGGGGCCGGCTCCATACTCTACGGAATGGTTTGCATCCCCGGCTGACGGCCACACCGAATGGCAGACAGATGACCGCTACCAGTTTACGGAAGACGGGGTCTATCTGTACAACAACAACGGGAGCACGATGAATCCGTTCGACGGCTACGTGGAAACGGAAATGGCCATCGATCCGTCCACCTATCAGTTGGTGGAAGGCGCAGGAACTTCTGGCGAAGACCAAATCACCCTCGGTGCATTTTCGGAGACCTTGTGCGGCTTCATGGGCGTATGGGATTCGGGTCCGTTCTATGACGTTTTGGAAATTACAGAAGATCGTTTGGTCTTGCACGGCCCCATTCAGACCGGTGATTGTCAGCAAGACGAAGGATGGTTTACCCTAACCTTTGTAGTGGATTGATTATGCGAAGATTCAGTGGACTTTTGGCGATGGCTTGTGCAGTGGGATTGAGCTCATGCGAAGGGTGCGGTGATCCCGAGCCCTCTGTGAATTCGGAAATTCGCTGGGCGAACGACGTTACGGTGTTTGAAACAGCGGACATCAATGCGGTGACGCTCACCATTACGTTGGGGCAAGTGAACACGGAGCAAGTCACCGTCGATTACGCTACCGTCGAGGGAACCGCCACTCCCGGTGAAGACTTCGTCGCTGCCTCAGGAACCGTGACGTTCGAGCCGGGAGAATTCAGCAAGGAAATTTCGATTGAAATAATTTCCGATGAATACCTCGAGCCAGATGAATTCTTCACGGTGGCGCTGAGCAATCCGGTGAACGGATACATCAAGATTGGTGCACCTGCAGCGAGTGTAGGCATCCGCAACGACGATACGACCATCTACCTCTCCGATGAAGGGTACGAGGCCGCTGATTCATACGAGGGAATGTCGTTGGTGTGGGCAGACGAATTCGAAGGCGAAGCCATCGACCTTAACAACTGGACGTATGACCTCGGTAACGGAAACTGGGGATGGGGAAACAATGAACTCCAGACCTATACCAACAGTAGCAACAACAGTTTCGTCGCTGACGGCAAGTTGTTCATCGTCGCTGAGAAAGTGGGGGAGAGCGCCTACACCTCTGCGCGCCTGAAGTCACTGGACTTGCAGGAGTTCCAATACGGTCGCATCGACGTGCGTGCCATCTTGCCGAGGGGACAAGGCATCTGGCCCGCAATCTGGATGCTCGGAGCCAACTACCCCGACGTCGGCTGGCCCGCTTGTGGCGAAATCGACATCATGGAATTGCTCGGGCATTTGCCGGGTACGATTCACGGAACGGCGCACTGGGGCATGGATTGGCCCAATTGGACCCACCAAGGCATATCCACGAGCATTTACCCGGAGTACTTCGACGAAGAGTTCCACTTATTCTCCATCGATTGGTCTGAAGACAACATCGATTTCATCCTGGACGATGAGGTGTTCTTCAACATCAACCCCAACATGATGAACGGCCAGCCGTACCCGTTCAACGATCCGTTCTTCTTTATCCTGAACGTGGCCGTAGGGGGGAACTGGCCGGGCAACCCGGACGCGTCCACCGTATTCCCGGTTTTCATGGCCGTAGACTACGTGCGCGTTTATCAGTAAAGCGAAAGATGCACAACGAAAAAGGGGAGCCCGGCGGCTCCCCTTTTTATTTGCTCGATGACTGAGATGTTCAGTCAATCAGGGCATTCAGTGTTGCTGACGGCCGCATGATGGCCGCAACCTTCGCGTCGTCCATGCGGTAGTAGCCGCCTGTGTCAGCTGCATCGCCTTGCACCGCGATGAGCTCATCAACGATGGTGGATTCAGCTGATCGAATCGAGGCAGCCAAGCCAGCAAAGGCGTCGCGCAGCGCTGAGCTTTCTTGTTGTGCTGCCAGTGCTTCGGCCCAGAAGAGCGCGAGGTAGAAGTGTGAACCGCGGTTGTCGATGCCGCCCAAGCGCCGCGTCGGGCTCTTGTCTTCGTCGAGGAATCGACCGGTCGCGTCATCGAGGCAGCGACCCAGCACACGGGCTTCTTCATTGCCTGTCTGGTCCGCATAGTGATCAAGGGATACGGCTAAGGCGAGGAATTCGCCCAAGCTGTCCCAGCGGAGGTAGTTCTGCCCTTGCAATTGTTGCACGTGCTTGGGTGCAGATCCGCCCGCTCCCGTTTCGAAGAGGCCACCGCCATTCATCAACGGTACGATGGACAGCATCTTGGCGGAAGTACCTACTTCCAAAATGGGGAAGAGGTCGGTCAAATAATCCCGGAGGACATTACCCGTTACCGATATGGTGTCTTGGCCTTTGACGATCCGTTCCAATGAGTACGTCGTGGCTGCAACCGGCGCCAAGATTTCGATGGTGAGCCCATCGGTGTCGTGGTTCGGGAGGTAGGCCTTGACCTTCTTGATGAGTTCTGCGTCGTGGGCGCGATTTTCATCGAGCCAGAACACGGCGGGATTACCGGTGACGCGAGCCCGCTTTACGCCGAGCTTCACCCAATCTTGAATAGGGGTGTCTTTCACTTGGCACATGCGGAAGATGTCGCCGGCCTTGCCCGGTTGTTCAATCAACGCCTCGCCGGATGTGGTTTCTACCACGATTGTACCGTCACCGGGGAATTCAAACGTCTTATCGTGCGAGCCATACTCTTCGGCCTTTTGCGCCATCAAGCCGATGTTGGAAATACTTCCCATGGTCTTCGGGTCGAGGGCCCCATTGGCTTTGCAGAAGTCGATCGTGGCTTGGTACACACCGGCATACGAACGGTCTGGAATGACGGCCTTCGTGTCGCGTGTTTGCCCCGCTTTGTCCCACATCTGACCCGAATTGCGAATCATCGCAGGCATGGAGGCATCGATGATGACGTCCGATGGCACGTGCAAGTTGGTAATGCCCTTGTCGGAATCCACCATGGCCAAATCAGGTCCAGCTGCAAAGGCTGCGTCAATGGCTTCGTTCAACTTGGCCTGCGTCTCCGCTGGGAGGCTGTTCATTTTTTTCACCACATCACCCCAACCGTTGCGGGAGTCGACACCCGCTGCTTCGAGCTCAGCCTTGAATCCTTCAAATACCGGAGCGAAAAATGCTTCAACAAACACGCCAAATAGAATCGGATCAGACACCTTCATCATGGTCGCCTTCAGGTGAAGCGAGAAGAGGACGTTATTGGCTTTCGCATCGGCCATCTGAGCACGTGCAAATGCCATCAACCGTTCCATATCCATTACGGCGGCGTCGATAATCTCGTCCGACTGCAGCGGGAAAGCACCCTTCATTTCCTTGGTGGTGCCATCGGCTCCATTAAACATGATGCGCACATCGATTGCTTCAGCGACGGTGTGGCTCTTTTCTGAGCCATAGAAGTCGCCTCCGTCCATGTGCGCTACATGGGACTTTGAGTCGGATGACCACGCGCCCATGCTGTGGGGATGCTTTTGGGCATACGCCTTCACCGCTTTGGGTGCTCGGCGATCGCTGTTGCCCTCGCGCAAGACGGGGTTCACCGCTGAGCCTTTGACTCCATCGTACCGGCGCTTTGCGTCGTGCTCTTCGTCTTTCTCGGGTTCTTCGGGATAGTCAGGAAGGGCGTAGCCTGCGGCCTGCAATTCGGCAATGGCTGCTTTCAACTGCGGAATGGACGCGCTGATGTTGGGCAGCTTAATGATATTCGCTTCGGGACGCTTGGCCAGTTCGCCCAATTCGGCGAGGGCATCGTTCACGCGCTGGGCCTCCGGAAGGCAATCATTGAAGGCGGCGAGGATGCGGCCGGCCAAGCTGATGTCGCGTGTTTCCAACTGCACGTTTGCACGCTTGGCGAAAGAGGTGACAATGGGCAGGAACGAGTACGTCGCCAATGCGGGTGCTTCGTCTGTTCTCGTGTAAATGATTTTTGCCATGGGTTAGTCGAAATCAAGAGCGATTTGCAGCGCAAACCGCGAATTTCAAAGCGGTGGCAAAGGTCGTGCATAAAACGGACGAAACCAACGCCTCACGGGCGCTCGTACGTCAAGTAGGCCGCCACGTTCCAAAAGTTCATTTCGGATTCGGTAAACGGTTGTGCGGTGGGCACATCGATGACCAGTGCGTGTGTGCCAGCGCCGAGGTCCCCCAAGGATACACGGACCGGTGGCACGTCGCTCCCTGGACACCATCCCGAACGCGAATAATCACTCGAGGCAATGCGTTCATCGAGGCTATCCCCCTTCCAATACGTGCGTTCCATCCAGACGCCGGATGTGGGGTTGAACCGCCGAAAGCTCGCACAATCGTCTCGCCAAGGTGTAAACGAAAGGCACGTATCACCATCCCACGTCACGTGGTGTTCGCAACGCACAAATTCATCCCCCGTTCCGTGGCCGCCGTGTCCGGTAGCGTTGTAGTGCAGTACCGCATTGGCCGCTGGTTCGTCCAGGGACACATTCACCACCAAAGGCGCCTTCGCAAATCCGTCGTAGGCGGTTTGTTCACTTCCGAATTTTGACGTGTTTACGAGCGGGAGGGTGGCCAACGATTTGCCCGGAACGACCGTCGCGGGATTGGAATCGAAATCCAATTGAACATCCAGCGTGTACCCTTCGCTTGTCCACGTATCGATGTACACCCCAAGTGTCGCAGAATCGCCCATTGCTTCCCACAGATGGCTGATGTCAGCTTCCCAGTGCACGGAGTCTTCCCATTTCGGGATGTACACGGGTTTGTATTCGTCCAACCGTTCGGACGCGCTGAAATGGCCCACGCCAAATGGGGTGATGAAGCGCAACAGCTCCAAGGTGGGTTGGAAACCAGATCCTGCCTCGTTGAGGGCAATTCCTGGATAATCTGCATGAGCTGAGGTGTCCTGGGCGAATCCCACATCCAGCAAATTGGGAGCTGCATTGGGAAGCAGGACCAACGAACCCGATTTGTCCCACGGGTCACCAGCGGATCGCAGCGTCACGTGAGCAGTGATGGTCGGTCGGATTTTATAAGAGGGAATGCCGACAGTACGCGTCAGGAACCGTCCGTTGTCCCAGCGACGCCAGCCGTCGGCTGCACGGAGGGAGTCCCAATTGGTGGATGGCGCAAAAAAGATGTGCGTGCTGTCCATGCACTGAACCGTTGCATGTTGCTCGTTGAAAACCGGAGTTTGGCACGAAAACAGGGCCAGAAGCACTGAGCCACAGAACCAGGGAAAGAACTTCATCATCGCTTTTGTAGTTTTATCCGTTTCAGATTGACACGAAACCTAAACCTGCTTTCAAAGATGAGACAAATCTCCTTGCCGCTGCGGTCTGCGGCCGTGGCTCTTTTCGCCGCCTTGTTATTCGTTCCAGTTCACGCTCAAGTTGATGACTGCGACGGAACACGCTACCGATACACTTCTGCGTTCGAAAGTTTCAATGTCTCTTACGACGTCGAATACGGCAACGCCATCAATACCACGGGATTGAACCAAAGCCTTGTCGTTGATATCTACGAACCGGAAGGCGATGTGTACGAGAGTAGGCCTTTGATCATCATGGGGCATGGGGGATTCTTCATTGGCGGTGACAATGCCGGTGAGGATGTCGTCCCACTTTGTGAAGACTTAGCCAAGATGGGGTATGTCGTCGCCTCCATGTCTTACCGTGTGGGCGTAGACAATTTCCTAGATGTCTCGAATGCCTTGGTGCGTTCCGTTTGGCGCGCCTATCATGACGGGAAGGCTGCAGTTCGCTTTTTTCGAAAAACGGTGGAAGAGGATGGCAATCCGTGGGGCGTGAATACTGATCTCATTTATTTGGGAGGTGTATCCGCAGGAGCATTTATCGGCTTGCACATGGCGTCAATTGACGAGGAATCAGAAATCCCTCCACAGGTGGATCAATCCCAGCCGGGTATGGGTGGAGGATTGGAGGGAGAGTCAGGTAACTCGGGCTACAGCAGCTCGATTACAGGTGTTGTCAATATCGGCGGGGCACTGAAGTCTGTTGATTACATGAGTGAAGGTGATGCTCCCATCGTTTCCGTGCATGGAACGAATGATGGAACAGTGCCGTTCAGCACTGGAATGATTATGCTGAGCGGTATCCCCATCACGGAGGTGGATGGGAGTGCGATTATTCATGAAACAGCGCAAGCGTTGGGGATTGAAAGTTGTTTCACTGAAATAGAAGGGGCGGGTCACGTCCCGCACATCACGGATTCTGATGCTTACTACCGGACGTTGGGTACTATTTCTGGAGCGTTATCGAGCTGGATATGCTCCGGCTATGAGCCTGTATGCGGTCCTTATGACTACGAAGCCGTTGGGGTTGCCGAATGGCTGCAGACTCAACACGGCCAGTGGCGCGCGTTCCCTACGGCCGTAGACGCAGGTGAAGAAGTACAAATCCAATGGCTTTCTTCTCGGAGTGCAGTATGGACCTACGAGGTGTACGATGCCAGCGGACGGTTCATTCAAACGGCCACAGGTGCAGGCGAATGGTTCGCCGTGCCTACCGGAAACTTGGCCGCAGGGCTGCACTTCATCCGGATTCCCGGCACGACGGAATCACACCGTTTTTGGGTGCAGTAATCACTGCCCTTTGATGACCTGAAGCGAACGGGGTCCTGTCGCCGTTTCCAGTACCACAAAGTACTTCCCGGCTGACCACGCGCCTGACGGTATGACCAACGATGAGGCGTTGGCCACGTTTTGCTCGTGCACAATCCGGCCGCTGAAGTCGACCACACGCAAGGATTTGACATCCTCCCCCAAGCTGAGGTTGAGGGTGCTCGTGAACGGATTGGGGTACGCCCAATACGACGGTTCTACGAAATTTGCCACCGCGTTCGGTTCAATCACCTCGGGAGCAGGGAGTAACGAATCAAGCGGGAAGCTCAATAAGCTCCGCGCGAACGTTCCTGCGATGAGTCGGTTCGTGATGGTATCAGCGTCGACATCGTACACCGGAATGGTTGGCAAGGTTCCCACGGGTTCCCAATTCGCTCCACGGTTCAATGTGGCGAACACGCCCGCGTCGGTCGCAACCACCCAAATGCTGTCGTTGAGTGCGTGAATTTGATTCACGGGATGTTCGGGCAAATCGCCTTGGATGGGCTGCCATGCTCCGCCGATTGTGGCGCGGAAGATAAAGGGGGAGTACACAGCGTTCCGGTAGCCGCTCACCGTGCAGAACATGGAGTCCGGGTGGTAGGGGTCAAATTCGATGTCCGTGACGAATTGCCCCGGCAACCCCGTTTCCATGGGTTGCCACGAATCGCCATGGTCCTGCGAAATCCACACCCGTCCGTCCGTCGTTCCAGCAGCAACGACATCCGCGTCGAAATGCGACCCTGCGAGGGCGCTTACACATCGGTAAGAAAGCCCCGGTTCGGTGGCGTACGTCAGGTCCTCGCTGACCGGCTCCCACAGGTCGACGGGAGCGTCTTCCATGCGGTACACACGTTGCGAGCCGGTCCACATTTCATCGGGGTTGGACGGGTGGTAGATCAAGGGCGCATCCCACCACACGCGGTCCTCTTCCTCAATGCCGTAGGTAAAGTCGTTCCACTGGAGCTCTTCACCCGGTTCGGTCATGCTGAACCGCCAATTGCCCCATTGGTATCCGGCATACCGGAGCGTGGGATCGGTCGGGTGGTAGATGGCGGTGAAGCCATCGCCGCCGAGGTCGCGGGTCCATCCGCCTAAATCCTCGTAATTGCCCGTGGTCGTTCCGTTGTCTTGTGCACCTGCCGTGTAGAATCCGGGGTTGTGTGGATTCCAGGTGGCACGGTAAAACTGAGTGACAGGGATGTCTTCGAGGTCTTCCCAGGTCGCGCCGTGGTCCTCGGTTTTGTAAAGTCCGCCGTCGGTGGCCAAAATGCACGTCTCCGCCCCCAGCCACTGCAGGTCGTGCTTGTCTGCGTGCACTTCATACGTCCACCATTCTGGCCCCATGAGGTTCCAGTTGGCTCCGCCGTTGATGGAATTCCACAAGTTCACACCTAGGATGGTGATGTCATCTGGATTGAACGGGTTGATGCGCACTTTCGAGAAATACCAACCGAATCCACCCAAGGCGTTTTCGGGAACGTTGTCTTCCGGAATTACGGCGCTCCACGTTTCTCCACCATCGGTGGTGCGGTAGAGGTTATCCAGTTGGCTGTCTTGTCCCACCACCAGGGCGTATACGCCTTGGGACGAGTGGGCCAATCCGATGCGCCCGCGTTCGCCTTGACCCCAGGGATTCGGCAGAACTTGCCAGTTGATTCCGTTGTCCACGGATTTCCAAATGCGGCAATGCGGTCCCCACACCTCACTGGCCGTCGAGTTGCGTGTTCGCTGCCACGCAGCGGCGTAAATGGCCTCCGTATCGGGGTCGTAAAGCAGGTCCGTTACACCCGCAGAATCATTGGGCAGCAACACCTGTTCCCAATTGACCCCCGCATCTGCGCTCCGAAACAGCCCACGGTACGCGTTGGGCTGGGCAGGGTTTCCCATTGCTCCAGCGAAGAGCACGGGAGCCGCCTCGTCCAAACCAGGAACAAACAGCAATTTGCTGATGACGCCCATGGAGTCCAGTCCTATGTTTTCCCACGAGCCACCGCCGTCCAATGATCGGTAGATCCCGTTTCCGATGCGCGGGAAACTGCTGATCTGCGGGTCGCCGGTGGCCAAGAATATCCGATCGGGGTTGCCGGGGTAAAAGGCCAAGTCACCCATGGCCATGGCAGGAAAATCTTCTGTCAGGGGCTGCCACGTGCCGCTGTTTGATCCCTTCCAAAGTCCGCCTGCGCTGCTGCCTGCGAAAAGCGTCACAGGATCATCGGGGTGTTGTCGGATGAAATTGAACCGTCCGCCAATGTTCGTGGGGCCTTCCAACCGCCACTCGCCTTCGATGGTCCGCGCTCCAGTTCCCTGTGCCGTGTGCTCGTGTTTCCATCGATTGACTTCGTCTAAGAGGTGCGCAGCATGCCACGCATCCCAGTCCGCATCGGGTGCCGACCACTTCCAGGCTTCGGCTTCGAATGGCTTTAGTTTCTTGAATTCAACCGATGCCTCAGCCTCAGGCTTTATCGGGGAACAAGTACAAAGCAGCAAGGTGGCTGCAGCGGCAATTAAGTATGAAGTTGGGTTCAATTGAATCATCAGCGAATCAACAAGATGTGGCCTTGCAAAGTTTTGATGGCATACGCATCGTCGCGCAGGACGGCCTCGTAGTGGTAGACGCCATCGGGTGCAAAATGGTCGCCTCCTTGTACGTCGCCTACCCAATGTGCCTCGGGATCTTCAGAGGCGAAGACCAAGGAACCCCACCGGTCGTAAATGTGCAGTTCAAAGCGCGTGACCGCGCCGCTGGTGTACATGCGCCAGGCGTCGTTGTG
>DJYV01000182.1:0-3353 GCA_002448555.1 Flavobacteriales bacterium UBA6969 | reverse complement strand
CGCACGTCAAGGACGAGCAGCCCAGACTGTCCTCTGCTTCCAAGCAAAGTTGGAACAGGTCCAAGCCAATTTCAGGAATGGAAAACGATTGATAGGTGCCTTGTCCCATAAGCGTTTCGTCCACATGCCACGTGTATGTGTTGGTCGGGATGGAATCCGAAGCCCATGCCTCGATGTTGGTGTCGAAAATGGATGCCTGCGCGGGGGATAAATTGAACGCGGAAGAAGGCGGAGCACCGAGGCAGAGCAATTCCTCGGCAGAAGCTGTGTTCGTGCATCCATTGTTGTCCAAAACGGTATGGCTCATCATATAGCAGCCCGGGTTTTCGATGACAAAAAGGTTCTCTTCACAGTCCATGGATTCTCCCACGCCATTGGAGTTGTGCGTCCATTGGCAGTCCACAATGCTCGGATTCACCGGTGCGCTGCACTCAATCACCGCGGGTGCACATCCTTCAGCAGGTGCATACGTGAAATCGGCATCGGGCAGGGCGTGAACGGTGACTGCAGCATCTGTCGTCGTTCCGCAACCTCCCGGAATGGCGTAGGTGATGGTGTGCACCCCGGTACCTGCAGCGGCGGGTGAAAACTGTCCGGTGGTTGAAATGCAATTGACGCACGATGCGGACCAGTCACCCCCCGTTTCGTCTGCCACGGCGGTGGCTGGATCATGGTCCAAGCAATACTCGGGGATCAAGGAAAATGCGCTGCTCGTATTCGGCGTCACGGTGAACGTGGCCGTGCCTGTTGCGGGACACGTCCCGTCGATGGTGTACGTGAGGTCCCACGTGCCGGTCCCGGCGATTTGCGTGTCAAATACGCCCTCCGAAGTGCAGCAGTTGGTGCATTCGGCGGTCCAGCTTCCGCCATTGGTGACGGGCACCATTACCACTTCACCCGTGCCTTCGCAGAAACTCTGATTATCGATTCCGGCGTCTGGGATGCTTCCAATTTCCACCTCTACCGTGGTAGTCTGCGCACAAGGATTGTCGGACGTGTACGTGATGCTGACGGCACCGGGCGATGCATTCGAAGGGGACAATTGGCCATTTGCCGACAGGCAGTCGGCACAAGTTCCCGCCCAGCTTCCGCTGTACAAATCGTCGGTCGTTAGCAGCACCGCTGCCGCATCGTTGCACACGAATTCCGGAGCAGTGACTTCCACGGGTTCGGGAGAACTGAGGCTGACCTGAACCTCGGCTGCCACCATCGGGCAGCCGTTGTTGGTGCCGCTCAACGTGTACATGCCGCCGTCTGCGACTGCAGTGGTTGCGATAAACAACGTCTCGTCGGCGGAGGTACCTCCGTTGGGCAAAGTCCATTCCCAAACGGCATCGGCGAGTGCCGCATCCGGTTGCAATGTCAGGCTGCTTCCTTCGCAAATTTCGATGGGCTCCGAGTCGAGTGGAGCTTGAATCGTTTCCGTCACCACGAGTTCGAAGGTGGTTGGCTCAGAAAGGCACGACTCGGCTTCGATCACCAACGTGTATTCTCCAGCATCGGAAGGGCCGGCATTGGAATAGGAGGCGGTGCTGTCGCCCTCGAAAATCAGGTTGCCTTCAGCGTCTTCCCAAATCCAATTGTCCGCCGGTGTCAAGGAAGTAAACGACCAGTTATCTCCTTCGCACAGCGCATCGATTTGTGCGACCTCCGGAGCAGGAGGCTGTGGGGCAACAAAAAGCTCGAGGGTATCCGGTAAAATCTCACACTCACCGGCCATGCCGGAAACCACATAAAGTCCCGCGTCGTCAACAGTCAGTGGGCCGATGGTGATTTCATCGCCTTCGGCTTCAAATCCATTGGGCCCGACCCATTCATAAGAGGCCTCCAAAATGGGGGAGGCAAACAGCTCTGCGGTCTCCCCGGCGCACAGTTGATTGTCTGAAGTGAATGTGGAGTGCTGGTAATTGGAGAAGTCGCTGAAGTACCCATAGCGAGTTCCCGAAGAAGCGCCTCCGTTGATGATGCCAAGGTGAAATTTCGCGGTGCCGTTGATCAAACGGGAGGCACCGCCGGTGGGGACAAATCCCGACGCGGTAATGTTGGCGTACATCCATTCACCGCCCGTTCCCGGAACATCGCTGAAATTCACGGCGTTGACGTTTCCGGTATTTCCGTTGAACGTGAAGTCGCCTTCGGCGCCTGAGGGCACGATGATTTTCATACCGATGAAGTCATTGCTCGAGCGTACGAAGGCCACTTCATCCGACCCGGTGCAGGTAATAGGCGGCAGGATGGCACCACCGACTTCGCAGCCGAATCCGGTCATGTGCAGCGCGACCACGGGCGCGCTCGACTCGTAAAAAGCAGCCGGTGCGCTCAAGGTATGCGCATACGTTTCACCTGCATTAACCGTCCAGACGTTCGTGCCGTTGATGGATATGGACGTGTTATCCTCGGTCCCCAAAATGAAGACCTTGTCGGGGCCATTGAGGTTTCCTTTCACAGCGATGTATTCGGTTCCCGCAATGGATACAGGAATGGCTTGGTCACCTAATATGTCTTGGCAATTTCCCGGAGGATAGGCCGAACCCAGCACGCTGTCATCGCTCATGGTGATGGCGATGGGTGCGGTGCTTGTGATGTAGGTGCCGTCGGGGTGATTTTCAGCTTGGGCGTTGGCCGCGCGCAGCGCATAGGTTTCCCCCGCATCCAAGGTGACGGTGAAGGGAACACCCGCAGGATAGCCAACAAGTGCGGCAGTCGGCACGACCGATATTTCGGTGTTGTCCTCTGTGGCGACCAGGTCAATGGCCGCTTTGGATTGAGTGTAGTAATTGTCGAGGTAATTCTGGAAGGGCACGTAAAATTCAATGCCCAAGGCCGAAGCCCCTTTTAGCGCGAAAATATCTGGGTTGAGGTTGTGGTTGATTTCGTAATAAGCGGTCACTGGGGCATCTGAGGTGATGTGGAGGCCTTGGCTCAAAACCGTATTGAACGGCGTATTTTCGATGTCGTCAATCCATGGCGTCAAGTCCAGCGTTTGCGTTCCATTCGCTGGTATGTTCAAGGTTTGGACTGGAAACGTTGGATTGGCCGGCTGGTCGACGGTCACTTGAGCTGCTTCTGCCAAGGTCGAAAAGCGCAATAGTATGGGCTGGTCACCGTGGTTGGCCCACACTTCGGGCGCAGCAAACCAGAACTCCGTATCCAACTGTCCGATGGCCCCCGGCAAACTGCACGTCAGGGCCAGACACAACACGGTGAGCAAGCGAAGAATACGGGTGATCATGGCAATTGGGAGGGGGGGGATTCAACTTCGGCGCTTGGTTGTAGCCATTAGAAACCAATGCGACTCGAAGATATGGGGAATGCTGATGCAACCCAATAACATAAAAAACGCACCAACCGTT
>DJYV01000013.1 GCA_002448555.1 Flavobacteriales bacterium UBA6969 | reverse complement strand
TCCAACAAGGTGCCGTAGTCGTCCTGACTGGGGACAATGACCACGTCTTCGAAGTTTTTCGCCGCTGCACGGATCAGGGAAATCCCCCCGATGTCAATCTTCTCGATGATCTGCTGATGTGTTCCGCCTTGCGCAACGGTGGCCTCAAAGGGGTAGAGGTCGACGATGACCAGGTCGATGTGAGGCAGCTGGTACTCCTCCATGTGAGCCACGTCTTCGGCCAAATCGCGTCGGTTCAGGATGCCTCCAAACACCTTGGGGTGCAACGTCTTCACCCGACCGCCCAAAATGGAAGGGTAATCCGTGATTGATTCAACCGGAACGACCTCAGCTCCCATCGCTTCCACCGCTTTTTGCGTTCCACCAGTGGAGTAGATGGTCACACCGAGGCGCTTGAGCTGCTCGACGATGGGCTCCAGGCCTTCTTTGTGAAAGACGGAAATAAGGGCGGATTGAATGCGGCGTGGTGCGTTCATATCAAGTGATTTGGATATGCGAATCAAAGGCGTAAAACTACAATTAAACCCGGACATATACGCCGACTTGGCGGGTAGGAATTAGCTTTGTTCCATGCTCTGGCTTCGCCTGCTTTTTGAAAGCTTCGCCTTCGCTTGGTCCGCCATCGTGACCAACCGCTTGCGGACCTTCCTGTCCCTGCTCGGGGTCATGGTCGGCATCTTCATGATCACGGCTGTTTTTGCGGTGGTGGATTCTCTGGAAGACGGCCTGAAGAGTACGTTCAACATGCTCGACGATGAGGTGCTGTTTATCCAAAAATGGCCGTGGGCGTTTGACGAAGATTACCCGTGGTGGAAGTACGTGCAACGCCGGGAGGTGAGCCTGAATGATGCCGCGCTCTTAGAGGAGCGATTGACCCAAGCCAAGGAGGTGGTCTTTCAAGCGAAGACCATGCTCGCCGTTGAGTCGAGCAACAGCCGCCTCGATGGGGTCGGCATTGTTGCGGTCTCTCAGGGATACGATGATGTGATTGCGCTGGACATTGCAGCGGGGCGTTATTTCTCGCCCATGGAGGTCGCATCGGGCCGGGCCGTCGCCATCATCGGGTACGATGTTGCTGTGGAATTGACAGGCGATGCCGATGCGGTGGGGGAGGTCATCGAAACAAAGGGACAGCGGTTGGAGGTGGTCGGCGTATTCGCCAAACAAGGTGCTTCGGCCATCAACGATGGGTTTGATCGGGCAGCGCTTGTGCCGGCCAAATTTGGGCACCGCATCATGGACTACGGCATGGGCACCAGCATCATGGTCAAGCCGGTTGAGGGCGTGACCACGGAAGCGCTCTCGGATGAGATTGTGCAGCAGTTCCGATCGGTGCGCCGGTTGCGACCGCGTGAGGAAGACGACTTCTCGATCAACCAAATCGACATGTTGACGTCCATCTTGGATTCCATTTTTCAGCAAGTGGAATACGGTGGTTGGTTCATTGGAATCTTTGCCATCCTGGTGGGCTGCTTCAGCATTGCCAACATCATGTTTGTAAGCGTCCGCGAACGCACACGCATCATCGGTGTGCAGAAGGCCATTGGAGCGAAGTCCAACTTCATCATGCTGCAGTTTCTATTTGAAGCCGTTGCCCTGTGCGTTATCGGTGCGCTGTTTGCCTTGATTGCCATTGAGGCTATCGTGTTGGCGGTGAATGCCGTGGATGTGGGATTCCTATTGCAAGTGCGGCCTTCCCGCATCATGATAGCTTTGAGTGTGGCGGTGGCTTCGGGCTTAGTTGCGGGGTTGGCCCCTGCGCACCGGGCGGCAGAAATGGAACCCGTGGAGGCCATACGCACTACCGGATGATGATCCCTGCGTAAATTTCGACCATGCGAACAGTTTTGGTGACAGGGGCGAATGGCCAGTTGGGCTCGCGGCTGACGGAAAACCCCGGCCAAAGCGACCTCCGCATTGTCGGTTTTGATCGCGACGAGCTGGACATTACCGCTCCTCAGTCCATTGCGGATGCGCTGATAACGCACCGCCCGGATGTTGTCATTAACGCGGCGGCGTACACGGCCGTCGATCGCGCTGAAGAAGAACCAGAACCGGCCCATGCGATTAATGCATTGGGACCGCAGCTGTTGGCTGAAGCCTGTGCTGAGCACGGCATTGACCTGATTCACATCAGCACCGATTACGTGTTTGATGGCATGCAAAACCGGCCGTATGTCCCGTCCGACGGACCCAATCCCAAGGGCGTATACGCGGATTCAAAACGTGCCGGTGAGTTGGCGTTGGCAGCGACGCCGGGTTGCCGTTGGTGGGTGGTTCGGGTCGCTTGGCTGTGCGACACCCGCGGCCAGAATTTTATGCAAACCATGCTGCGCTTGGGACAGTCGGGCAAAGCCTTGCGTGTGGTGAATGACCAACACGGCGTTCCCACCTTTGCACGGCCGTTCGCTGAAGCACTGTTGAAGCTTGCGGCTCACCCGGAGCTGGTCCCGGCAGGGATTTGGCACTACGGTCCCGAGGGCCCGACCACGTGGTACGGGTTTGCGCAGGCCATTTTTGACGGGCACGGGATTGATGTGGAGCTGTCGCCATGTACAACGGCAGATTACCCAACACCTGCAGAACGACCCGCCTATTCTTACCTCGATGGAAAGGCATTTGCGGAGGCATTGCAACTGCCCTACGTCCATTGGAAAGAGGCGTTAAGGCATGAAATAGAACGTGGATAAACGCCCATTTGAATGAGCATGGAAGGAAAAGAACTGATGGATTTTGCCGCACAACTTGCGCACAATTGGACCCAAGCCCCCTACGACGAAGCCACCCAGAGCGAGGTTCGTACGTTGCTGGAAGAAAGGGGTGAAGCACTGGTGGAAGCCTTTTACACCGACCTGGAGTTTGGCACAGGTGGCTTGAGGGGCCTGATGGGGGTGGGCACCAACCGGATGAATGCCTACACGGTCGCCCAAGCGACCCAAGGCCTGGCCAACTACATGCGCGAAGCCGTGCCGAGCGGTGCTTCCATTGCCATTGCGTACGATTCCCGCAACAACAGCCCGGCATTCGCTCGAGTAGCAGCCGAAGTCATGGCAGGCAATGGCATTGAGGTACACCTGTTTCCCGCATTGCGTCCGACGCCTCAGCTTTCATTCACCGTTCGAGAGCTCGGTTGCACAGCGGGCATTGTCGTCACCGCCAGCCACAATCCAAAGCAATACAACGGGTACAAAGTCTATTGGAGCGACGGCGGCCAAATCGTGCCTCCGCATGACAAAGGCATCATCGAGCGCGTGCGGTCGGTGTCAGGGCCTGCTGAAGTCCGTTGGGGCCGGGATGCGGCATCGCAAGCCCGCATTCATTTACTGGATGTACAGGCTGACCAAGCGTACTGGAAGACGGTCCAGGATTTGCGATTGAGTGAGGATTTGATTGCAAACGGCAGCGATCTCAGCATTGTGTACACACCGCTGCACGGCACAGGATCGGTCTCCGTTATACCCGCACTCGATGCCGCCGGATTCCGCAACGTGCATATCGTGGAGAGCCAGCGGCATCCCGATGGCAACTTTCCGACAGTCCACAGTCCCAACCCCGAAGAAGGTGCGGCGCTTTCCGAGGCCATCGAATTGGCCAAAACGGTCAATGCGCAGTTGGTTCTGGGCACCGACCCCGATTCGGACCGGGTGGGCATCGCCGTGCCCGATGCTCAGTCCGAAGGCGGGTGGCGGCTCTTGAATGGCAACGAGACCGGAGCGCTGCTCGTGGACTACGTGGTTTCCCAGCGCGCCCAAAAGGACTTGCTGGCGTCGGGCGATTTCGTTGCCAAAACCATTGTCACTTCGGATCTGATGGCGGACATCGGTCGCCACGCGGGACTTGCCGTGCAGGAGACCTTGACCGGATTCAAGTGGATTGCGGACGCCATTCGCCGGGAGGAAGGCAAAGGACGATTCGTCGCGGGTGGTGAGGAAAGCTACGGCTACATGATTGGCGATGAGGTTCGCGACAAAGACGCTGTTGCGGCAGCATGTGTCCTGTGCGAATTGGCGCACGTGGCGCATGCCGAGGGGTCGGATTTGCTCGGTCGACTCGAGGCCATTCACCGCACCCACGGAGCGTACAAGGAGGCGCTGGTGTCACAAACGAAACAAGGCCGCGCGGGCAAGGCGGAAATCGCGGCCCAGATGGAAGGATTCCGAACGTCACCACCGGCTGAATTGGCCGGAGAGCGGGTCATTGAAGTTCGGGATTACGCTGCCCAGTGTGCGACCGACGTACGGGACGGTTCAACCCGAACGCTTGACTTGCCGGCATCCAATGTGGTGCAGCTTGTCACCGAGCAGAACACCCTTGTCACGGCACGTCCCAGCGGAACAGAGCCGAAAATCAAATTCTATTTCTCAGTGCGCATGCCGGTGGACAACTGGCCTAATGGCGACTACAGCCAAGCCATGGGAGCTCTGGAACGCCGCATCGCTCAACTCAAACAAGAATTGGGCGTGGCCTAACCGGCTAATCGCGCGCGCCACTCTGTTCAACGGCCGCATCTTCCAAGCGTTCCATCCCGTCCTCGAAACGGTCGCGCAGCTGTTCCCACGGCGTGGTGCGTTCCATGTCGGGCACCACGTATTCGATGGCATCCTCGACAAACGGGTACAGCATCGATTGTTCGACCTGCGCTTCCGGCAGCCATTGGCGCGGTCCGAAAACCCCGTC
>DJYV01000162.1 GCA_002448555.1 Flavobacteriales bacterium UBA6969 | reverse complement strand
ATAAATCCCCGTGCTGTCGCCCACAATTCGACGCAGGCCACCGGTTGTTCGTCCGAAATTTTCTACGGCGAGTTGTGCATCGACTTGCCATCGATTATCCCATTCAAACCGGCTACCGACACCGGCCCAATGGCTGTGCGTGTAGGAGTCAATCGCGTACCGCAGCGCATTCGCGGCGTAGTCATTGTCACGCTCTTCAATGTTCAGCCACTCATACCGCGCGATGATGGACTGGTCCAGGGTCAGCTTTCCTTTGGTACCGATGGCCTTGGATTGGGCCCTCCACCACCGCAAGGAGACGAACTCCTCCGTTTCGTCTTTCAGGCCATTGAAAAAGGGGGAGGTGCCAAAAGGGTTGGCTTTGTTGGATAGTTGACCGTACAGCCAAAGACCGTTTCGGCTCCGTTCCTTCTGAGCTGTTCGGCTCCAACCGGCCCATGTTCGTTTGCGGTTTACGTGGGCATCGTAGCCGGCACCGGGACCTTTTGTGGGGTCTTGCGATGCATCAACCTCATTCAATCCACCGGGAAGTCCCCATTTGGCCTCCATCCAACCGATCCAAGTGCGTTGCTGTGCGCCTGACTTTTCCGTGCGAAGCAGCTGCATTTCTGCCTGGTTCCTGCGGTTGTATTCCTGTTCTCGGTAACCGGGCGTGTCGTTCCAAAACAGCTGCAGGTGGAGAATGCTGGACTTGTTTTGGTCGAGGCGCTGGGTGTGCGCAAAGCCCGCTTCTTCTGACCAGCCGCCTGCTGCGCCCTCACCTGGGCTGCGCACGATGGCATACCCACGGGTGGTGTTTTGCAAAACAGAGGCCGGGGCCAAGCTTGAGGCAATCAGTGCTCCTCCGTAGGCGTTGCCATACAGCGCGCCGACGGGCCCTTTTACTACTTCTAATCGGTGAAGCCACTGTGGATTCCACATTTCCAAGGGGCTGTTGCCACTGGCATTGGTCAGTACAAAGCCATCCATGAGCATCAAGACGTTTCGCACGCCAAAGGGGGAGCGCAGTCCGCTGCTTCGCATCTGAAGCCTTCTCGAACCTCCGGTTCCACGCGTCTCCATATAGACTCCGGGGATGGAGTTTAATGCGTCCTGCAAATCCGGAGAATGGCCATTCTGCAAGGCCGTGACGTCAAGCAGGCTGACATTGGCCGCTGTTTGATCAGCGGTGGAAGGAATGCGAAGCGCTAAGACCTCAGCCGGTTTGACAGCCGTGGTATCTGCAGGGTAATTGGTGTGTGCCCCGAGCGCAACCGGGACGCAAAGATTTGCAATGCATGCAATCCCGACCAGCGGCCTAATCATTCGGCGTCCACCACTTGGAAGGTTGCCGTTCGCGTGCCGTTGGCGTGGGTCAAGGCAATGAAGTAAGAGCCGTTGGACCACCCCTTCGTGTCCAGCGTCAGGAGTTTGTTGTTGACTTGCCCTTGGGCTACAGTTTCACCGGTGAAGGCGTAAACCGTGTATTCCACGTTCCGCAACTCATGTTCCCACTCGAATTGAATGCGATCGGTGCAGGGGTTGGGGAATGCCATGGGCTTCAAATCATCGGGACGTTCCGAAACGGTTGAAGCGAACTCCTCATTCCGAAACTCCTTGATGATGTTGGGCCCGCTTCCCGGGTAGGATGGGCCATTGAAGGCAACGTACACCGAACCAGTGTATGGATTGACTGCGACATCGCGAATCCGTTGATTGAAACTTGAGAAGTACTGGTCCTCGCTTGTTACGCTCAAGCCGTCCTCCGAGAGGTGCAGGACGCTCAATCGCTCGTATTGCCCTCCCAATCCTCCAAGCACAGAGAGAAGCACAGTGTGCTGCCATTCTGGAATGGCCTCGTGGTTGTAGTATTCAATCCCGTTCACAGCAATGCACGGGGTCCACGCCTTCAGGGGCTCAATGACGTTGTTCTCCTCGCAAAACGCCTCTTCTGCAGTGGTGTTGCAGAATCCCTCCACTTGCGGCCAGCCGTAGTTACCACCGGCTTCAACAATGTTGAATTCATCATTGGAATTCTGCCCATGCTCGCTGGCGTACACGATGCCGTTGGGACCCAATGCCAATCCTTGGCTGTTGCGGTTTCCGAGGGTGTAGATGTACGAGTCGGGGAGAGGATTGTCGTCCGGAATGCTTCCGTCCAAGTTCAATCGCAATGTCTTGCCTTGCAGCGAATTCATCGACTGGGAAAGCCCCGATGAGCCGACGTCTCCTGCAGTCATGAGGAGGGTGTTGTCCGGCAATACAAGCAACCGGCTGCCGTTGTGAATGCCGCCCGCATCGATGGTGAGCAGGAACTGTTCGTTGACGAGCTCGGTTCCATTCCAATCAAAAACGCTGAGGTACTCTTGGCCGTTCCACGAACTGCCCGCGCAGTACACCACGTAGACTTTCGGTGTGGTTTCCCAATCTGGGTGCATCGCCATACCCAACATACCCGGTTCACCGTTTCCTCCGTTCATGACGTTTTTTTCAAGAACGGTGGTGTAGTCTCCTGTCGTTGGATCGATGCGCAACACCTCGCCTTTACGCGATGTCATCCAAAGGTGATCATCCGGTCCCCACAGGATTTCCCAAGGGATTTCCATGCCGGTGACCAAGTCGTATTCGGTCAAAGTTGTGTTGCCGATTTCCCACGTGGTTTGACTTGTTGCGACTGCGGAAGCCAAACCGAAGACGCCGAGAAGTACAGATTTCAATTTCATGACCGAAATTTAAGCCACAAACTGCTACTCATGATGTTTAAAATGTTTCGTTTCGCTTTCCCTTTGCTCTTGTTGTTCAGCGGGTTAATGATGAATTCACCTGCCAACGGCCAAGCTTCAGATTGGATGTTTGCACTCGAGGGTACTTACGTTGGTCGCTTTGAAATGCCAGCGGGAGAAGGAGATATGATGCGGACCGTGGATGCTCGGATGGATGGAAAACGCAGCGGCGCTGAAGATGGGTTTGTTCTACAATTCGCAAGGGAATCAGAAGATGGCATTGTAAAAGAGGCACAAATGTGGTCCTGGAATGCCTTCGCAGGTGCCTTGGATGTGACGGCCATTCAAGACGGTCAACGCAACGAAACCCAATGGTATGCTGCGCCGAAAGGCCTTGCTGTCAACCTCACCCGAGGAGGTGCAGTGGATGGTGCAGCGGCGATTGAGCGGCTGCGTTTGGAGCGCTTACCAGGCCAACTTCGTATGACCAAACAATACAACCTGGGAGACGGGGAATGGACGTTGCAGTGGAGGTACATTCTCGACGATTTCGTCGCCGAAGATTGACCGGACCCTCACTTTCGATTCCGCACACTTGGACGCACGTCAAATGCCGCCGCTCCCCACGCTTTAATGGCGAATCCTCCCGAATAAGTAGGAACCAACGTGCCCACCAAAGGCTGGAGCGGTTCTCCCGTATCAAGTGCGAGGTCATAAGGCTGTCCCGTGGTGTTGATGAGCACCCACGTGTTTTCGCTCAAGTAGCTGCGGTGAATGGCGAGTAAGCCGGGTGCCAATTCGGTGTAGGACGTCTGCCCGTAGAGCATGCTCATTCGTGATTTGCGCATCGCGATCCACTTTTGGGTCCATTCGTGCATCCAAGTTTCCTGTTCTTTCCAGCCGTCGAAACGCATCATGCGGCGGTTGTCGGGATCGTTGCCGCCGACGTCCGCAATTTCATCGCCGTAATAGATGCAGGGAATGCCCGGACTCGACATCAGAAAGGCCATGAGCCAGCTCATCTTTCGGTACCCGATGTTGCCTTGGTGTTCAATCTCACGGATCCATCCAGCGAATTTGGTGTTTTCCGATGGATCGAGTGCCCCGTCCGCAAGGGATGTGAAACGAGGTCGGTCTTGGTTGCCCGTGATGTTGCCCATGAGGTGGTGGGCGCCGTACGTGTCCAAGCTCTGGTTTGCCACAGCAATCAGTGCCGACAAATTGGCCGTTTCAGCGGTGAAGGCCGCGACCAAGGCGTCGTACAGGTTAAAATCGAATTGAGCGTCCAGCATACCGTTCGAGAGGTAGCTGCGAATCAGCTCAGGTGCGCCGTACGTCTCGCCGATTTGAAATATGGGCTGTTGCTGCGTGCTGCGTACTTTTTGCGTCAGCGTTCTCCAGAACACCTCGGGGATGTGCTTGGTCGCATCGTGCCGGAAGCCGTCGATGTTGGTGTTTTCCACCCACCACACGGCGCTGTCGGTCATGGTTTGGTACACCTCCGGTCGTTCCAAATCCAAC